>CAYRGM010000072.1:0-9120 GCA_964423765.1 uncultured Desulfobulbaceae bacterium | reverse complement strand
AATCCATTTCTTGAAAGCATTCCACGCCACCGTCATTCCGGACTTGATCCGGAATCCATTTAGCCTGCATACTGGATTCCGGATCAAGTCCGGAATGACGGTGCTGGTAACTCACGAGTTTGTTTGGGTTGCGGGTCTTAGCCCGCTTTAGTATCTTATTCCTGAAAGTCTGTCATGAAAAACAGGTAAGCGTAGACTTCGAGAAAATCAGCGGCATTTATTCATTACAGACTCGTACACTCCCTATAACCTGAGTTGAGCGATTTTATAACTCGATCTGCACCGATCTCTTGCACGCCAAGGCTTCCCGAAAATCCTCAACAGACCAACGGGTATGCCTGCGGTTTTCGAAAAACCTTGGCACACAGCAGTGCAACGGCGAGATATCAGCACATATCTTCGTCATAAAATCGCTCAATTCAGGTATAAAAAAGCCCATGTTTTTTGAACAGTTTTCTTTACCTCTTTTCCTGCTCCCTGATAATCAAGCCTCTTTTATGGTCGAGAATTATCAATGCTTAACTCTTATAGTTCGCCTATGAGTTGGAGGCTGGTTAATCTGTTTTAATCATGCTCTGGTTCACCGCACTTATAAGACCTGCTGTCCCCCCATTTCCACAGGTGCAGAAAGAAGACCTGGATCAATGTTATAAATTTCTTGCTCTATTCTGCTTAAATTTTGCTTAGCCTTGTCAGCCACATCAGCCTGGGGATATTTTATCAAAATATCCTGCAATAATTGTCTTGAAGAAAGTAACAATTTCTTTCTGCTTTCCATATCATGGGTGCGGTTGGCACGGATAAAAAGCTCCGCCGCCCGCCTGCGATCTTCCCGAGCAGCATGGTTAGCGGTTGCATTTATCTTTTCCCGGGCCCGCTCAGCGGCTGAAGTTGTCAGTAATTTACTAAATGATTCAATGGCTTGATCATATCTGCCTGAATCAAGATGGGTTATGCCTTCATTCCAGCTTTCCTGAATCAGCAGCTTATCTTCTAATTGCCGGGCTGCTCTTGTCAGCGATTTTTCTCCTCTTATTTTATCCGCCAGCGCTGCCAGCTCACGCTGCTTTTCCAGTGTGATAATCATTCGTGGCACTCTCTCAATGCTCAGCAGGGCTTCCTGGTAATTTCCTTCTCCAGCAAGTGTAGTTATTTGCATGATGAGTTGTTGATACCATTGTTCAGCCTGCTCAGTAGCACTATTCTTAAGAAAATCTACACTGGAGGTAACAGTGGAATGAGGAAAGCGGCTGGTAAAGGCTTCTGCCTTTTGAACTACGGTAAAACCATCCCGCTCAGGACTATAAGCAAGATACCTCCTGAGGAAATCTGTATAAGCCCTTACTTCTTCATATTTTTCATCGGCAACCTGTAAATTCGAGAGTTGTTGGGCAGCCCATTGATTTTTTATTTTTAAACCGTGATATGCATCAACAATCTTATCATAAAACTGCTCTGCTTTTCTGAAGTTCCCATGAGCAAACTCAATATCAGCAATTAGCTGGATTAATTGATATTCCCACTTAGCCCCTTCAGGGGTATGTACCCGGGCAAGCAGCCCTTGCAGTATTTTTGCCGCATCTGCTCCCTGACCGATCTTAATTAAGGACTGACCATATAAAAAGGTTATATCGTCGGGCAGGGGGACTCCATGCACGGCAGCCAATCTGCTGTACTCGTCAACAACCTGCCAGTATGCTCGTTGGTTATAGGCATTGGTGATGACCTGTATTTTTTGGTTAAGCAACTCGTTATCAATAGGAAAAACTATTTTATCCTTATCGTCGGCGTGAGTCACGAGAACGCTGCACTCACTTGCGAGAAATCTGAAATCATCTTCCCATAAATTCAGTATCGTTTCTCCTTTTATCAGGTCTTCAATGCCCACCGTATGCTGGTTTAATAGTTGCTGGTGGAGATCACTGTATCTCTGTAATATACTTTGTACCTGAAAGCGGCAATCTGATATAATCCCTTCCATTCTACCACTGCCGTCCAAGCCTATGAGTTTTAATTCCAGTTCCTCTATGAGATGGAGTTTCTTCTCATAGGTTAAAATTCGCTCGTTTACATGGGTTAGCACCGGTAAAAGGAGATCCTCCGTTGCTATGACCTCAGGCATGACAGGTATCACAGGTATAACAGGAGGTGTAATTGGTTCTGCCCTGTCTATGGTTTTTTCATTATCAGCCGGTCGGGGAATATCTTTATGCTCAGTGATTGTTTCTCTTAGAACCCTTTGCTCATATTGGGGAATTATTGTTCTTTCTGCGCAACCGGTTATTAACAATATGGCAATAGGAGCCATTATCAGTGGAGCTTTAACGATTTTCTTGAGTTTTGAAGAAAACATGATCAATTGTATTATTTATTTTATCTTTTACCTGGATTGAGCTATTTTATGACGAAGATATGTGCTGATATCTCGCCGTTGCACTGCTGTGTGCCAAGGCTTCTAAAAAAACTGCAGGCATATCCGTTTGGTCTGTTGAGGGTTTCCGGGAAGCCTTGGCGTGCAAGAGATCAGTGCAGATCAAGCTAAAAAATCGCTCAACTCAGGTCTAAACAACATGGCATCTTTATAGGGCCTTTTCGATGTCTGCAGGAGTTATTTTTTTTATTAATTTTCCATGGTTTTTTCTTCGTTTTTCCAGAATGGTTGAAAAAGACGCTCTGGTTCAAAGCGACCACCTGGAGTCAGATGACCATGAGAGAGTATAGCCGGTCTCTCAGGCGATATATTGGTTCGTAAGGCACCTCTGCCCTCAAGCGTTTTTCCGCCTTGTTGTGGGTCCACCGGTACAAAGTGGTTAACCTCTGAATACTGCAGGGCAAGTCCGTTGAAGGCAAGGTCTGCAATGTCAAGTCGGTCGGCAACCTGTTCATGGATGAGCAGGGCTGAAGCTATATCACTCCAGATCGGCAAGGCCCCACTGGCTCCACTGATTCGGTTGGTTCTATTCACCATGGGTTTGTTATCATCATAGCCAACATACACCCCGACAGCATAACCGTTATCTATAACCATTACACCTTTTTTTACATCAGCTACCGGTACAAAACCAAAAAAAGAGGCGTTGCGGAACTGATCGGAGGTGCCGGTTTTCCCCATAAGAGGTACAGGAAGATCAAGTTTTTGTAATTGCTGGTTCCGTTCCTGATCTTCACTGATTAGGCGGACATTACGCCAGGCATACCTGCCGGTTCCGTGGCGGACGGCATTTTCAAGCATATTTGTTACAGATGCTGCTGTTTTGCTGTCAAGCACGGCAACCGGTTTGGTTGAACGTACAAAAAGTACCTCCCCTTCCTGGCTCTCTATCCTCTTAATCATTGCTAGAGCGTCCCGTTGCTCTTCCATGGGCAAAACATCTCTATCCATGGTTCCTTTCAATATTTCTGGGTCATAACGAAATCCACGAACCAGTGTTTCATACATTCGTACTGATTCAATCAGGGTCATGACATTTGATCCCAGCGGAAATGAAAGTACAGGTTCAAGCTCGCTCTCTATACCAGAAGCCCTGCCAAATTTGATCAAATATTGAAGTCCTAACATAACCCTGTAATCACTGACCGCAGATAATACCTCCATGGAATAGGGGCGGGCATTGAGTAATCGGGCATATTCTTGTTCCATATAATTTGTAATTTGTACATAGCCCCATCTGCTGACTACCCCCTCAAAAAGTACAGAGTCCCAGAATATGGTTGTTGCAGGCGGGTCAAGCTTACGCAGACGGACAAGTACAGCCTCATCATCAAGGACAAGCCAGTTATCAGGCAGCCGGCTTTTTAAGGAAAGAACAATATGACCTTCTTCATCCAGAGCCAACCTACCCGCTGGTCTGGATGGTTTTGGCTCTGTCATAAAAATAGACAATAAAGTCTCTTCACGGCTCAATAGCTTAGAAAAATAAAGTTGCTGCCCCTGGAGAACATTACTCATCGACTTTAAGCCTAAAAAAGAGTTGTCGAGAATGCTGAGACGCAGATATCGTTCCTGTCGTTGTCTCGCCGTCAGATTTTTGTTTTGTAACTCCCTCAGCAGTGTATTGGTAAACCTGTCAAAATCAAGTCCATAAGGAAGTAGACGCAACCGTTTATGCTCATCAGCCCGGTCATCAAAAAGAAAATCAGCTTCTAAGTTTTTAACCGCTAACTCATAGGCGGCCTCTCGCAAAATTCCCTTATTTACCCTGATCCCGAATTCATCACGCATTCTTGTGCTAAAGCTTCGATATGATTCCTCTTGTCCCAATTCGTTTATTCTTGGAGCCATGTCCACGAACTCCGCCAAGGTTACCAATTGGGACGGGTTTAACTTATCGGTGAGATGATAAAGCAGCCAGACCGTGGCAAGGTTTTCAGAGGTAACCCCAGCCCAGCTCATGGACGATTGGGCAGAGGGGGCTTTATGGTTTGGTCTGGGAAAGTATGGTTTCCCCATGAAAGTGAAAACATTACGACGGTTATCCAAAAGGTCAACACTACTCCAGCCAAGCTGCATGGCAGCGGCAAAAAGAAAAGGCTTGAGAGTAGAACCCATTAACCGTCTGGCCTGAACAGCTCTATTGTAAAAACGATTTTCCATACCCCCGACCATGGCTATGATACTTCCCTCACGCATGACCACTGCGGCCCCTTGAATTTCAGGATACTTTTCAAGATCCAGCAGTAATGCCCCGTCTTCAGTAAGTGTGCGAACACTGACAAAGACCCGGTCACCTTCTTTTAATTCAGCAAGAAGCAACGGTACATCTCTCTTGTCGTTAACCTCTGTCCAGCGATCTCTTTTGTTTTTGACAAATGCAGTTAATGTTCTTTCCAGCCCTTGACGGTCAATGGTCCCGATAAATGTACCATCTGCAAGACCGACTTGGATACTCACCTGATTTTTATTTTCTTCATCTATTTTTATTGATGCTATTTTTGCCAGGAAAAAATCCTGGGGATAGAAATTGTAACGGGTGGTCAGCCTCATGTCCGCATAACTATTCTGTACTTCATCTCTGTCATACCCTTTAAGAATGACATCAAGATAGCTGAGATGCCTGCGCAATGCGTATTCGCTCTGGCTCTGGATTTTCTGGTCAATCGAGGCAATAATTCGTATGCCGGAGGTGGCGACATTGAAAATACCATGCTCTTCCAGAGCAGCAATGACAGTGTCGGTGGCAAGCCCTTCTTTAATCATATCCATAACCGTGTTCACAGGAAAAATCGTGGTTCCCCGGTTAAAGATGATTTCACGACCAATGGCTTCATCATACATCTCCCTGGTAATCATTTGTTCTCTCAGCATGCTTCCAAGGACATGGTGGGTTCTTATTCGCCCTCTTTCCCTGGTGATAGCAACCAGTTCTGGACTTTTTTTAGTAAATATATTAAACCAGTTGGGGCGTTTGACACTGCCGGCTATAAATGCGGCTTCAAGAAGATCAAGCTCGGCCGGCTCCTTGTCAAAATAATACCTGGCGGCAATTCCAAGACCATGACCAGTACCGCTGACAAAAAACAGGTTAGTGTAAAATTCTAAAATTTGTTCCTTGGAATAATGGTATTCAAGACGCAGGGCAAAAAGGAGTTCCTTGAGTTTTGCCCGATAAGTTCTTCCTTCCCGTTTAAACAGGTTTTTCGCGGTTTGCTGGGTAATGGTCGAGCCGCCCTGGACAATCCGTCCGGCTCTGAAATTAGCAATCGCAGCCCTTAGTATCCCCGCAGGATCAAATCCGAAATGTGAAAAAAAACGACGATCCTCAGCGGCGATAATAGCGTTGATGAAATACTCAGGTATCTGCTCAAATGTAATATAGCGACGATGAAAGTCCTCAAACAGAACTCCGATTTTTGTCGTTGCATCACTGTAAAAGACATGGCTCTCCCGAGCCAGAATCCGCTCAATATTTTCTTGTTTTATTTCCGGGCCGGGGTTGACAACAACAAGATAATATAACCCTAAGCCGGCGGCTGAGGCGGTCAGAATAATGACAGCAAAAGACAGGAGAAAAAGATATTTGAAAAAACGCAGCATTGGTTCAGTTTTATTATGTTAAGGATTAAAGGTAAATATTCGGGTTGGTAAAAAAACTCTCATAAACAAGGACTGTAAATGTTTGGGTAGTGCCTTAGATTCGTTCATTCTGGCCGGTGAAGCGTACTTTTGCTACTCGAACCGGTCAGAATGGACGAATAGGTAAGCGAGGAACGAGACTCCGTGGAGTGCAGCTGAATAGTTACGTTTTTATTTTTTCTGGTATTGACAATGTAGCAATGATTTTATTATAAAATATATTACTTTTTTTAACTATGAAAAGATATAAGGACCTATCGAACAGACACTATTATCATGGAAACTTGAATTCTATGACTGAAGTTTCCCGCTTTTATTTTTATGGCAAATCTTCCAAAACATTGTATCTTGCTGAAATATTGAATATTTATCTTGAGGGACAGAATTTGTGCGTTAAGGAATAATAAAATGGGGTTTTGTTAGTTGCATGGCAAACACCGCAAAAAAAATAAATTCATTCCCCTGCTGTGGCGTGTCACAGCAGTTTAAGAAGCTTTGAAAAGCGGGAAACTTCAGTTCTATGATACATCAATATAAAAATATAAAAACATTTTACCTTGGAATGAGAAAAAAAACACTTTCTATCAAAAAAATATTTTTGATCACTACAAACATTAAGTTTATTCCCATTTATTCTCTATCTATACTCTTTATTATTAGTCTGATGAGCGGTTGTGCCTCTTTGCCGCCGGCAGGGGGTATTATTTATCCTGAGCCGATTTCAGTTTCTGACTGCATTCTGGAGCAGGACGAACTGGTATTTAATGAAGCTGATGAAATGCTTGCAGAAGAGTTAAGTGGCTTGGAGAGAACCGGAGACTGGATAACCCCGTCCGTTACCATTGGGTATGAAGATAAGGCAAAAGTCGGTAATTATTTTCCTTTGACCATAAACAGACAGGTGGAGTTTTATCTCCATCTCTTTCAAAACAGGCAGCGAAGATCTTTTGAGATATGGTTGTCACGATCCGGGAAATATAAAGATTTTATCCGTCAGGAACTCAGAAAAGCCGGCTTACCTGAAGATCTGCTTTATCTTGCCATGATTGAGTCAGGGTTCAACCCTTCTGCCTATTCACATGCCCATGCTTCTGGACTCTGGCAATTTCTCGCGTGCACCGGTCGTGAATATGGTCTGCGCATTGATTCCTGGGTCGATGAACGGCGGGACCCTAAAAAAGCGACGATAGCAGCCATCGCTTATTTAAGCAGACTCTATGAAATTTTTGATGACTGGCATCTTGCTGTTGCCGCATATAATGGGGGGAAAGGAAGAATCGGCCGGGCTGTTAAGCGGTATAATACCAGAAATTTCTGGGAAATAGCTCAAAAGGGAACTATCCCTCTTGAAACCAAAAGATATGTGCCAAGACTCATCGCCGCCATTATGATTGCCAGGGAACCGGAAAAACATGGTTTTACCGATATCAAATACCAACTACCAGTGGTGTATGATATCGTCAAGGTTCCTCCGCGTACCAGTCTTAAGGCAGCGGCAGTCGCCGCCAAGGTTGACTTAAAGACCATTCGCAGCTTGAACAATGAATTAAGCAAAGACCAGACTCCGCCCGATCTTAAACAGTATCAGCTTAGAGTACCAAGGGGAAGTAGCGATCTAATCGTAGCCAACCTCAAAAGAGTTCATCCTATATTTACAACCGGATATAAAACTCATATAGTGCGAAAAGGTGATACCATAGCCGGAATTTGCCGCAAATATAATATCAATAAAAAAACTCTTCTAAAAGCCAATAACCTGCGTAGTTCATCTTTAAGAACAGGAGTGCGGCTACGGATTCCATACACCACCATCCGTTATGTTTTATTGCCTCAGGGAGTTTCTCCTGAAGAATATTACAGCAGAACCGGTCGCCGCAGCCATCTCGTTCTTCATAAGCTTAAGAGGGGAGATACTCTCTCAAGAATCTCCAGGCTCTACGGGGTTCCGGTTGAGCTGATCATGGAGTGGAACGGCATTATTGATGCTCACAGAATTCAGGCCGGACAGCAGATAGCCCTTTATATTGACCGAGGAAGAACTGGCAAAAAGCAACGATATTCAGTTGATAAACCTGCTGCTGGCAGCGGGGAGATTATTATCCTTGCAGCTGGTAAAAAAAGACAAATATCTGACAAGAGTGTAGAAACACAGCTTACTTGGTACAAGGTAAGGAGTGGGGATTCTCTCTGGGATATTGCCCGGAAATTCGGGGTTCCGACGGGGAGTATCCGAAAATGGAACCATCTCAAATCAAATCTTATTCATCCTGGTAAGCGGTTGATTATTTGGGAAGTTTTGTAGAATATTTATGTTTGTGGAATAAAATGTTAAATAAAATTAAATATGTCGATTTGTTTTCCGGTATCGGTGGTTTTCATCAAGCAATGAATGCTTTGCAAGGTGAATGTGTGTTTTCCTCCGAATGGGATAAAGAAGCAGCTAAAACATACTTTGAGAATTATAAAATTCTACCCGATGGAGACATAACAAAAATAAAAGAGGAAAATATACCAGCACATGATATGTTATGTGCTGGTTTTCCTTGTCAGGCATTTTCCATATCGGGTAAACAAAAGGGTTTTGAGGATACAAGAGGAACTTTATTTTTCGATGTCGCAAGAATTGTTAAGTATCATAGTCCAAAAGTATTATTTCTGGAAAATGTGAGAAATTTTGAAAAACACGATAACGGTAAAACACTTAAAACGGTTATAAGTACATTAGAAACACTTAACTATTCTGTTTTTTATAAAGTATTAAATGCAAGCAATTATGGGCTACCTCAAAATCGGGAACGAATATATATAGTATGTTTTAGAAAAGACTTAGGTATCAATGGTTTTAAATTCCCTAAACCTATCAATAAACAAATTAGTCTTTTAGATATTCTTGAAGAAAATCCTGTTAATGCAAAAATCATCAATAGACCTGATACTGTTTTTACTAAAACTTTTAATCCTCAAGTCAATTTATTTGGTGAAGTTAATTTACCAAACTGAAGTTTCCCGCTTTTATTTTTATGGCAAATCTTCCAAAACATTGTATC
>CAYRGM010000071.1:0-9155 GCA_964423765.1 uncultured Desulfobulbaceae bacterium | reverse complement strand
GCCTGTCCATCTTCAGACTGATATAAAATAATTTCGCCTCGATCGGATTGCATGTTAAGGGTATCCTTTTTAATTTTTCTGTCCTTTGAGCCGCTTCCTGCTCTCCGGTGCGGTCAGGTGGTTTTCAGGGCAAGGTCTGCCAGGTTATTTCTGTCAATGTCACTCCGGCGGGTGCATCGCCAAGCATTACATCGTAATTAACAAACACAATTAACATCACAACTTCTCTTCTACTTTTCTACCATCTAGCCACGTTTGTCCGTCTTTTGTCTGGTAGATGATGAATTGGGACGTATAGTGGTTGGGTACTAAATAATTCCACCCGTTTCTTTAAAAAAAGTTTCCGGGTTCAAAATGCCGCCCATAATACCCAAGAAATCAGCATCATATTCATAGCTATCAATCCATGAGTAGATATCGTCCTGCTGACATCCTTTAATTACATGTAACTTTAATTTTTTAATCTTGTTCATCCAGAGCTGAACTGAACTCTCCTGAATCGCTTGCCAATTCACCGGAATACCCATTTCAAGTTTTTCGACTAAACTGGCATCAACAATCACGGTAGCCGTTTCAGAATCAATAATTCGATAATCTGTCGATACCTCCTGGAAACTTTGTTTCTGTTCTTCTAATAACAACAGTTCTGACTTAGTCTTTTTCTCTGTGAATCGAGAAAGTTCCTTACGAATAGCTTTGCTACAAAGTTCACTGCTATCCATGTCATCACTGATCATTTCCGACCACAGTTGATTAAAAATATCGGATGACTCATTAAATCCAGGATGTCGATTGAGGCCATCTTCTGCAAAAATGGAAAAGTCAAATAATCGGCCTAAAGTCCGTTTTCCGTGTCGATTTATACGTCCAGACACTTGTAAAAAACTGGTTACTGAACAGGTTTCCCTAAAACCAAGGGCAAAGTCAAAATCTACCCCAGCTTCAACGCAGCTTGTTGCAATCAAGTACCAGGGTCGATGATTCCAATCACTCTCGCCTTGCCTCACGATTACTTCGCTCAGCATTCTATCCCGATCTTTAGGTGCCAAGGCGGTCGATAGGTGCAAAACGATTTTGCTGGATAATTCATTTTCTTTGTCATCCAAACTTCTTGCCAAAGTATCGGCAATGACCGCTGCCGATTGCACTGTATTTAAAATCACCAAACACGATGGCTTATCCTGATTAATAAACTCGCCCCAAGTTTCATTTGATTGTATTCGTTCAACCAGTTCATCACATTTAAGTGGATTGTCAATTCGGTCAAAAATAACCCGCTGCCCCTCAGCATGTTGTGTTTTTTCTTTTAACTGATCAGATAACAGGTCAGGCAAAGTACGAATGCCTTCACTGACCAGATAGCTGTCTTGCCAAAACTTGACCATTGAGCCTGATGAAAAAACCAAATTGCATCGCCAGCTATCGGTAAGATGCTTCATCCAATACCAACTGATAGCTAATAATTCAGCAGGCAAACAGGCATGAGATTCGTCGATGAAAATTGCAGAACCAACTACATTGTGTAATTTTCGAAGTTTTGATGGATTCGAGGCAGCGAGCGTTTCAAAAAACTGTACCGCTGTCGTAACTACGATTGGCGCTTGCCAACTGGCTGCATATTGCCGCATATCCTTGTTGCTAAATTCTGCTTTATGATGATGCGCGACTACAACCGATGCTGCATCTTCGTCATTTAAAACAACTGCCTTGCGTAAAACTTTGACCGTCTGGTCGATGATGTTGGAAAACGGGGCAACAACAAAGATTCGGCTGGAATCATCTTTTATTGCACAGCGAAGTAAATACGCCATTACTGAAGTTGTTTTCCCTAAACCTACTGGTGCTGAACAGGCAACCAAACGAGATTCAAATAATTCTTCCTCATAACAACGTTGGTAAAATGTTCTCCGCATCTGATTACGGTCACTATGAGGTTCGCTGCACGAATCAACCAGATTTGCAACATAGCCGTCTAAGGTTAATAGACGCTGTTGCCAACGAGTTTTTGCAGGTTCAAAGTGCGTTATAGGTTTGTTCTGGCTATAACAAGCTGCGCTGTTGTGGTCAGCATCAACCAGACAAGACAACATCAAACGAGGCATTACACTACTGGAAGGCAATTTTAAACTGAGCTGTGGCCATTGACCGCAAGACTCGATCTGTCGCTGTTTATAGACCCCAATTCTTTCATTCGTAGTGATAATCGCTTCTTTGTGTTTATCAAAATCTGCCGTTAGTTTATCTCGGTGATGACGCCCGCCCCTTAGGCAGCAAGGCGATAAAGCCATCTGGAATTTTTGCCGTAACTGCTTGATGAAATATTTCTCTGTTTTTTTACTTGGCAAACCAGGCGCATGATGTCCACGAATAAGCCAGCCTAACAACTCGTTTTTCATCTCATCAGCGACGGCAACACCCGCTTCGATATGATCGACTGGCAAACGGCCTGAATCTTCACCACGAAATATGCGTTGAATCGACTCATCCAGCTTACCCATATCGTGTAACATCAACACCGCTTTAAAGGTTCGGCGCAGATCATCTTTTTCCACATCAACTAACTTGGAAAACGACAACAGATAATCAAATAAAGCTAGTCCATAGCTCAGCACCTCATCAACATGATCAGCATATCGGTGAGCTTCCAGTTCAGGCTTTTCCCTTGGAGGTGTATGGGCAAGGTAATGCATTACTCGTTTGCCAGATCTCGAACATCTTTAAATCGATCACGCAAATCGCCCAGATCTTTTTTTTCAGGAATATCGTAATCATTTGATGATGTTGACTGAGTCACTCCTGCTTTTAATTTGGGCGTTAAGGCATTAATAAATAAATGCTCCGGGCAGGAACCCAGGGTGTTTTTATGCTCGGCAAACCACGCATGTAAAACTGAAATTTGAGGGCGAATCGCAGATGCGGTGTGTTGGTAAACATAAGGCAGCATGAATTTGAGTAGTTCCAAATCTTCGGCAGTTGCCCCTGTTTTCTTGGCAATGCTAGGATTCACAAAAATAGGCATGTAGTAGATACCATGTTGCACCACACGAAATGCCAAGGGTGCCATACCACGATCTTTACCTGTTTCAACACCAGATTTATTAGTGTTTGTCATACGAACAACCTCGATAGGGGCAATTGACATACCCACACCTATTTGAGTTGTGCCGGTATTGATCAAATGAGCATAGCCACCTTCTTCCTTTTTCTTTTTTTGTTCTTTGCTCAATTCTGAATCTTTTAATGATTCTAAGAAGGTGTTGCCAAACATACGAGCATCCCAATAGGCTTGCATAAACTCGGCTTTATCCATCGCTTTTATTGTATCCCGATCACGCCCCCGTTCTTCCAAAATTTCAAATTTATTATGTGTATCGGCACCAAGATTGAGTTGCTGTTTCGCTACAGCAAAAACTTCAGAATCTTCACTTACCAAATCTCGGAGTTTACGTTTTAACGAAACAGGTGAAATCATCCCCAAACCATCCAATTCACGAGTTCTCGGTTCCGACTCCATATCTGGGTCACCGTTCGGATTGGACATGGTGACATCTAAAACTAACAAGCCGACATGACGATTAAAAGGTGCATTCATGAGTTTTCTCCTTGGTTATCTTTTATTTTTTTCTGCTCAAAAGGCCGTCCAGCTAAATAACCCAGCATGAGTTCGGCTTTGTAAGTATCAGATTTATCTATAGGGCCGGACAAGAATTCGCTTAATGTCTTGGCTTGTTTGCTCATCCAGATTTGAGCAAAAATAGCAGCAGTTATTACCTTATCGTCAGATCGAATATTTTTGGCCATCATTCGCTTTACCCAGGAATCATAGGGTTTTCTGCGAGAGGCTAAAACAGCCATCGCTTTAATCGGGTTTTGTAAGGCCATGCCATATACCTGATTCCCTAGCAAGGAATTGGGAATGTCGCCTTTGCGTTCGCTTTTACAATAACCAATATGCAGTTCATCCATCGCAGAACATAACTGCCCTAATTGAAAGGCAAAATCATTCATATAAATCTCCTTTGTTCGTCCAATTTTGAATAAAAGTACGGTCATCAATGTGACTGCACTCAAGGCTTGGGCGTTATTTTTAGGGTTGGTTTTGACATGAGCTTTGGTTTTCAATACCCATTGCAACCGGCTCAAAGCGCAATAGTTCAATAAGGGCTGATATTGCTCAGCAATGCGTTGTAAACAACGTTTTGCCAAGGCTTGATTATTTTTACCAAGAAATAACTTCATCACATCAGCAAAGCTGATACTAGGCAGACTTAACGATGCACTACCATCTCGAATATATTTTTGACGTGATAAATACATCACCTGCTGTGGACTAATAGCCCAAGGTGAGCACATCTTTTTTTCATTTTTATGCAACAGAGCAAACAGTTGAAAGCCAGGCGAATTCAGACAAGCTTGTTTCCACTGTTCAGCGGCAAGAATCAAATCCCTGACTTTGGCCGTCGTACTGAAATTAATTTTACGGTTGCCCTTATCTAAAACGATGATTTCAGCAAAATCGACCACAGTATCAAGACTCAGATTCTTACCTTTAAACGAGGCTAACACTGATTCAGAAGCATCAAGATAATCTTCTAAGTCATCAACTTCAGATTTGGCAGTAATGCCGGTAATGAGAGGTGTAAGTGGCAGCTCCCAGTCTTCCTTGCAATAGGCTAACAACAAGCTGGGCGATGCTCCGAGGGTTGAAGGCAATTTTGACCAGGTTTGATCTTTGAATTTTGGCAAATTAATAAAAGCAATACTGGCAGCCAGTTTCTGGCTAAGCTTGTCAGATACGTAAAAAGACGCCCCACCTGAGGTATCATATCGTTTAACGGTGGGGCCGCTGGTAGTAGCATTTTTAGCAAACAAAGTGGTACTCCCGACAACATTTAATTTTTCTTTTGGAAAAATATCGTAAACAACCTGCTCGATATCTCCCGTGAGAGCACACTCCGCATTCCGCGTCTTCTTTTTAGTTTTCGATTCTGCTGAGAACAAAGCCCGTGAGAGACCAGCTATTCGGTATCTTGATGATGCATAGGTATCGATATCTGGTTGAGGAAAACAATCGAGCATCAGTGTAACCCGCTTGCCATCTTTAATTTCACCTTTTGATGTTACATCATCGCCAAACAACAAGGTGCAAATATGCTTTAAGCTGTATACGTCCGCCCCCTGTAGGGCCGATTCAATCAACAAACTGGCGACTTGTTCAAGGATTTCCACCCCAGTTTCCGCCTGGCTGTATCGATCAAATAATTGATAAACCGCCTCACAATCATCAATGTCTGCTAACTGCTCTTTACGCACTAATACCTGCTTACGATAACTCGGCCAGCAGTCGATGCGCGACAAATCAATTGAATGTTGCTGCGATAAACATTCAATCAATTCACGATATTCGGCTTCACCAGGCTTTCTGAACTCTTTTTTCCATGTGAGATAATCCGCATGACCTTCTGCCAATAAGGGATAAACGACTTTAACTGCTGGAAACTGATTTTTGTTGCCGTTTCCCAATGACCAACTGTCTTTAATCTGCTCCTTGGTCATTAATTTAGCTGAGGTTACCTGCCCATGCTCATCTAACATCACACGAAATGTTGCGCCCATCCCGGGCGACTGAATATCGTTATGTTTGATTACTGGTGATTCTCCAGCAGCTTCCAATCCCTTATAAATTACATAGAGTTCATTCAGCATAATAAAATTCCCCTTTTTTAATCCATGCTTCCTCTCCTTGCTGGAATCGCGGCTTGTACTGACCACTCACAGCTTTGTCGAAAACCTGATTAAGCACCGATACCAAATCCAAATTAATTTCAGTATCAACCTCAGTAGCGTCATGCAGAGATTCATTATCACGAAGCGGCCCCCAATAACTCGGCACTAACTCATTCCAGCCAAGTGCAGGTGTTTTATGGCATTGGCCTTTTTTTAATCGACGTTTAAAAATTGCCTCCAAAGCATGGCAAGGGTTGTTGCCGTGCTTCAGATGCTGACCACTGCCATTTTCGACAACACCATAAATTCGATAACAAACATCAGCTAAAATTAAACTCGAAAATTGAAAGTTAACCTTCTTCTTATCTTTCAACGGGCCTCGATAATTATTGGTGTATCGTTGAAAACTCAGCTCGCCACCCACGCTACCCATCGGCTTACAAATTTCAACCCTGATCGGACGAATCCATGCTTTGCCATCCTTGAAAAATGCAACTGATTCAAATATTCCCTTCACTGCTGACCAAGTCGGCACCGGATAACTGGTCGGTGTTGCACCGGTATCAGGTCGTGACCACATTGCAAAAGGCCCTGATATTTCCATTGATATCCCGTATTTATTCATTAACGTGTCCTATGTTTTTTTCGATATAAAGGCGCAACGCCAGATTTACCCCCGCAGCTTCTGTTCTCCATGGTGATTTTTCAGACCGTTTCAGCCTGCGCTGCACCTTTGCCACGCGATTCACCTGCATACCGTTCCTTTGAGCTTGAAACCGCCGAGACCGCAATACCTTGCACCTTGCCATACGCCTTTTCCAGCTGTGAGGTCAGTTGCGCGATCTGCTTTTTTTGTTCAGCGACAAGCTGTTCCAGAGCCTGGATTCTAGCGCTGAAGACATTTTTCTCACCTTCAAAGATCTTGTTCAGCAACTCTTTGTCCCTGGCCATTTCGCCGGTCAAGCACTCAGAAGTCTCCTTTATCGCTTTTTGGACAGCTTTTTCCAGCTCTTCATGGTATTTATCAACCTGAACGCCAAAAGAAAGGAGGGTCAAGTCTGCTCTTGGCTTTTGCCAGGTCTTGCTCCAATGATTTTCAGATGTTTTTGTAATTTACCACCCTTGTTTTTCCTGATCTGAAAAACAAGGGACAGCCCACGGTTTTTATTGTATAATCTGACAGAAAAACCGTGGTCTGTCTCCTGTTTTCTCCCCTGTTTTCTCGCTATTTTCTTTCCGGTTATGGTAACTGACAGCAGAGAAAGAATTTGAGATCAGGAAGATGGTGACATGGGTATCATTACCTTTGAATATTAAATATTGAAAATTGAATAACGAACTTAACGAACCTAATCATCACTTTCCTTATTCAATCCTGAATTGAGCGATTTTATGGCGAAGGGCTGTGCTGATATCTTGTGCGGCAATGATTTCCGAAAACCGCAGGCATACCCGTCGGTCTGTTGAGGATTTTCGGAAAGCCTTAGCGTGCAAGAGATTAATGCAGATCGAGTTATAAAATCGCTCAACTCAGGTTAAATACTGATAACTGCCCGAAGCGCTATCATGTTCCTTGCTCCCCTTAACGCACCAAAGACCGACTAAGACTAATAATGTGCGGTAAGGAATCCAGGTAATACAGAGGAATATTGCAAATTTTCCCATCCAGGCGAAGGTTGCGCAGAGAAGTACGAAAAAGCTGTGAGAAATTATATTTGCTGTCAAAAAAATGCAGGCTTTTACTCTTGAGATTAATGCCGGCCTTCACCTCAAGAGGGTAAATGTCACCTTTTGTTTCAAAAAGAAAATCAACTTCAGCCTTACCGCTTTTGTTTTTCCAGTATTGCAAATTACCACCAAACACGGCCCGTAACTGCTGGGCGGCATAATTTTCCGTAAGAGCCCCTGCAAATTCATTGAATATCTGTTCTCCGCCGACAAGTATTTCCACAGGCAGATTCGCCATTGCCCCTAAAATTCCTACATCCAGCGCATATATTTTGAAAATACTTCTCAGAAGAGAGGCTTCTAAAGGTCTTTTAGGAGTATTGACACAAAATGCCCGCAGAATGAGTCCGGCATCTTCAAGCCATATAACTGCATTCTCGTAATCACGACTTCTGGCGCTCTTACGAATTGCGGAAAACATGAATTTTTTGTTTTCCCTGGCTAATTGTTCAACAGTGGAATCCCATATATGAGATAATTTAGGGATATCTGTTGATTTAGCATGTTTTGCAAAATCCAGAGTGTATGAAGTGATTATTTCCCGATGTACCTGTCGAACCTCGTAAAGAGAATCTTCCTCGGCCATGCAGTGCACTGCTTCAGGCATACCGCCACAATAATAATAACGCCTGAGCAAGTCTGTCAGTTGCAGGTGAAAGGCCTCTGGCAGGGGTTCTATCTGTTCCAGGTTTTCCAGATACCCACGTAATCCTGATTCACCCATACCATCAAGAAACTCATAGAAGGTCATGGGCTGGAGATCCAGAAAGTTGACCTTGCCCACCGGAAAAGATTTTGGTGAAGATAGTTTAACGCCAAGAAGAGAACCTGCGGCGGCAATTATATATTCCGGCGCCTTTTCCTGAAAATATTTCAGACTGTTCAGCGCATTATTCGAGGCCTGTATCTCGTCGAAAATAAGAAGATGATGTCTTGGAAGTATTTTTTTCTTACTCAGCAGGGAAAGGTTGGAGATGACTTTTCCCGGAGCAAGGCTCTGCGAAAAAAGGCTGTCAAGCTGATTGTTTTCTTCAAAGTTAAAGTAGAAGACTTCGTCAAATTCCTTTTGCCCGAACTCCTGCAAAATATAGGTCTTGCCGGTCTGGCGCGCACCACGGAGAATGAGAGGTTTCCTTCGGGAAGAATTTTTCCAGTCCACCAAATGTGAATATATATCTCGTTTCATCAGCTATTAATATTCTTTTCTGGGGTGACTTCAACGTTTTTCAACCAAGAAACGTGCAATAATGACAATTTTACCATCCAAAAATGAGAGAAACATGCTGTCGGCACTTGTTTCTCCTCTGCCAGAAGGGGGTAGGCGGAAGCCGGGGAATGCATAACGCTTAAGCGTCCCCTGATGGGTTCCCACGCAGAGGGAACAGGAACCATAACACTTAAGTTTCATACTTCGTTATGAAAGCATTTCATGGGGGTTAGAACCAACATCTCTTTTCCTTTCTTTTTCTCATTGAATCCAAAGATAATCAAGTTGTTCTTTTAACGAGTTATGATATTATCAGACAAACAGCGTAATTTCTTATTGCAGTAGCAAACATTTATATATCAGAAAATTAGCAGCGTAACGGCGAAGTTTCTCTTAGTCGGGAAAAATAGGGACGGAAAAATGGGGAAAAATAGGTGGAAAATAGGGACAGCGCCTATTTTTGGGTTTTCTTTCTCGGCCTCCCACAAGGTAA
>CAYRGM010000070.1:0-9209 GCA_964423765.1 uncultured Desulfobulbaceae bacterium | reverse complement strand
TCGCACCACGCGTGACACATAACCATGATGATACAATTGCCCGAAAATGAAAATTCCTATGCTATTTAATTACAGGGCGTTATCTTTATCCCAGACCTCGTAAACGCCTTCTAAAAAGGCCTTGTTTTTTGGGACAATTTTCTTGTGCAACTTTCCCTGCCCACTGCCTACTGCCCCTTGCCCCCTGTAATCAAGCCCCTTTTATGTTCGATAATTATCAATTCTCAATTTACGATGTCGATGTCCGTATAAACATCTTGCCGGCAATAATACCGGCCTCATAAAGACCGAACAGGGGAATAGATAAGAGAACGGTTGCAGTTGGTTCTCCAGCGGTAAGCAGAAAGGAAAGAAAAACAATTGCAGCGTAGAAATATTTTCGTTGTTTGCTGAAATGGGTTTTGCTGACCAGACCAGTTTTAATCGTCATCACCATGAGAAATGGTATTTGAAAGGCCAGGGCAAAGGTCAGTACCATGCGGGCGACAAAGGTAAGGTATAAACCTAACCTGGGCATGGGCTGTAGATTATCACCGGCGTAACTCATGAAAAAGACAAGGATTTTTGGCAGGGCAATGAAAAATGCAAATAATGCACCTCCTATAAAAAGCAGGGTTGCCCAGGAGATAATGATAATTGCCAGGCGTCGCTCATGGGCAAAAAGGGCCGGGGCAATAAACATCCAGAGCTGGTAGAGGATAAAAGGAAAACTTGCGGCAATACCTATTAGTAGAGCCAATTTGATATAACTGATAAAGGCTTCGGTGAGATTAAGATAGACGAGCCTGGTTAACTCAGGATAGGCGTAGAAAAGGGGCTGCATACATACAGCGGCTATAGGTTCAATGAACAGGTAGGCGATAACTGTAAAAATTAAGATGATTACAAAACTCTTGATTAATCTCTTCCTTAGTTCCTCGTGGTAAGGAGCAAATTTTGTCAGAATACCGATCATTTTTTATTTATCTCCCCGTTTTCTTTATCATCATCATGCTCCTGGGGTTCTTCTACCACCTCTTTATTTTTTTTATCTTTTTCTTCCTCCAGTTGTCCGTTTACATCGCTGTTCATCGCAGGAACTACTTCAGCCGGTTCTTTTTTTCGATCTTTTTCCCATGGTCTTTCATCAGAGGGCAGTGCAAAATCTATTATTTCTTTTTGATCATCACCAGAAACAAGACCGGGCAACTCCCGTTTTGCTCTGGTTTCCATGTCAATGACACTACCCTGTAACTCTCCGAGAGTTTTATCTAATTCTCCTTTTACATCTTTCAGAACATTTCCTTCCTCATTAAGTTCTTCCTTGACCTGGCTGATAGTTCTTTTCAGCTCATGTAATCCTTTGGCAAGAGATTTGGCAAGTCCCGGCAGCTTGTCCGGCCCGACAACAATCAGGGCTACAGCAAGGATGACCAGCACTTCAGGGAGACCTATTCCAAACATTTTTTTTCTTTTGTTTTTGCTGTTGGTTTTTGTTTAAGCCCGTCAATGGCATGGCGAATGGCCATAACCGGATTGATCAGGATCATTCTGGGACCGACATAGGCCATAACTTCACGGATATTATCTCTTTTTGCCGGAGAATAACAGTGAATACTGCATTTTCCACAGGTTGTCTTGCCTTCCTGAAAAGTACAGCTCTTCAGCCGTTTTTCCGCATAGTTTCGCAATGTCAGGCATTCCTGACAGAGATTTCCATGGTTTTGATGTTTGGCTTGACAGTAATGCCTTATCATCCTGGTCACTACTTCTATTTCTCTGTCAATACGAGGTCTTGTCATCTGAATGTAACCGTTCACCTTTTTTCTTTACCCTGTTGATAACCTGATCAGGTTGATTAGTTTTTATTATCAGATGCCCCATTTTTCGTTTTGCCGATGGATTACCGCTTTTACCATATAAATGGATTTTTACATTATCCTTAAAATTATGGATATCTTTTATCATCCCCTCTAATTCACTTCCTAATATATTGACCATAACCACTGAAGTTAATAATTCGGTGGAGCCAAAAGGCAGGTTACACACAGCCCTGATTAACTGTTCAAACTGAGATACATAACAGGCATCCCAAGTGTAATGCCCAGAATTATGAGGTCGGGGAGCCAGTTCATTGACCAGTATTCCCTGTTCGGTAACGAAAAATTCCACGCTAAGAAGACCAGTTATCTGAAAAACACTGGCAATATCCATGGCCATTTTTAGTGCTTTATCCTGAACCATGACCGGGATACGGGCCGGTACAACTGTCATGTGTAAGATGTTTTCCCGATGTATATTCTCTGCCACCGGAAAAACCGCCATTGTACCGCTTGCTTTTCTTGCCACAATAACTGAAATTTCATCAGAAAAGAATATATATTTTTCCAGAACCATTTCCTGGCTACCTGATTCCATCATTTCACAGATTCGTTCTAACTGGCTGTCATTACCTATCACCTGCTGTCCCTTACCATCATACCCTCCAGATACAGTTTTCAACACACAGGGATAACCTAATTTTTTTATTGCCTGTTTAAGTTCCTTCCCGGTTTTGACGATATAAAAAGGAACCACTGGAAAACCTGCTTTTTGTAACTCCTGTTTTTCTCTGGTTCTGTTTTGGGCAATAGCAAGAATATGACTTTTTTGGGGCAGGTAATAGCGGTTTTCCAGCTCCTTTACTATATTGATATCAATATTTTCAAACTCATAAATCAGTACATCAGTTTTTTCAGCCATCTGTATAGCAGCTTGTAAATCATTTAACTCGGCCACAATCTGTTCATCTGCCACCTGACCACAGGGAGAGGCGGGGGTTGGACTCAGACAGATAATATTGTACCCCATCCTTTTGCCTTCCATTGCCGTCATTCGGCCTAATTGACCGCCGCCGATAATCCCAATAGTAGAGCCAGGTAAAATTGTCTTGACCATTACTTCAGACCTCGTAAACGCCCTCTAAAAACACCCTATTGGGGGGACAATTTTCGTGTGCATCTTTCCCTACCCCCTGATAACCAAGCCCCTTGTGTGATCGATAATTATCAATTTACGATGTCTGTATTTATGACCAATCCTCTGCTTCTCCGGCATCCAGTACCGCCTGAGCAGCCTCTTGTCTTAAGTCCTGTAGTTTTTTCCGTAAACTATGATTGTCTATTGCCAATATCTGAGCCGACATCAAGGCAGCATTTTTGGCACCACTGACTCCAATTGCCATGGTGGCCACTGGTACTCCGGCTGGCATCTGAACGATGGATAACAGAGAGTCAAGCCCTTGAAGATGGGGAATAGGTACCGGGACTCCGATAACCGGGATAAGAGTTTTGGCAGCCACCATGCCTGGCAAATGGGCCGCACCGCCGGCACCAGCAATAATAATTTTGATGCCCCGTTTTGGTGCTTTTTCCGTAAACTCGTACAACCAATCAGGGCTACGATGAGCCGAGACTATTTTTTTTTCGTTTTCAATGCCTAATTGATCTAAAATAACACAGGCTTCTTTCATTATATGCCAATCAGACTTACTACCCATAATCACTGAAACTGAGGCTGACATTAAAACGGCTCCTTTTTTTTGTAAGCAAATAATAATCAATTATATTGATATATGATAACACCCTTATCCTGGATTTCGCCACTATAAAGTGGTGATTTTTTGTTTCATGGTTTTGTTCTATGCCCAATGAGAGCTGAAATCACCCATCAATAATCTCAAAAGCAATTTTTGCTGCCCGTTTTGAGGTACCGGGATGCCCTAATTTACGATGAACTTCATCAAGTCCCAGGATGACCGCATCTCTTTTATTGCCTCCAGGAATAAGGTTGAAAATCTCTGTGGCAATTTGCTTGGGTGTTACTTCGTTTTGAAGCAATTCGGGAATGATATGACGACCACCAATCAGGTTGACGAGAGAAAAGAACTCAATATTATGCACAAGAAGCCTTCCCAGGCGATAAGTATGCGGTGAAACCCGATAGGCTACCACGGTGGGGATACTGAGAATGGATAATTCAAGAGTTACCGTGCCGGAAGCTGCGACCACGGCATCACAACTATTCATCAGATCAAAGCGGTTTTCCTTTAAAACTCGTAAATCAAGTTTGTTTTGGTATTTCTCTAATCCATTTTCTTTGAGAAGGGCCAGGGAAACAGTTGATGCCAGGGGCAATAAAAAAGTACATGCTCGTTTTTTCTTTACCTGCTCTTGATGGATAAGTTCAGCCGCAGCCAGGAAATCAGGTAATAGATTATGAATTTCTTTTTTTCTTGAGCCGGGCAGCAGGCCAATTACCAGGTTATCTGTGGGAATCTCGTGTAATTGGCGAAACTCCTGCCTACTCATGGTCTGTTTGACCGTGTCCATGAGGGGATGGCCGACAAAATCTACTTCAATTCCATATTGTCTGTAAAAATCTTTTTCAAATGGGAGAATAACCCCAATCCGCTCGGCAATCTTGTCTATCTTTTTTGCCCGTCCTTTTCGCCATGCCCAGATCTGGGGACTTATATAGTAAAAAATACGGATTCCAAGTTTTCTGGCCTTTGCAGCAAGCCAGAGATTAAAATCAGGAAAATCAATGAGAATCAGCAAGGCAGGAGGATTTTTTTTCATTTGTTGAATCAAGATTTTTCTGGCCGCAAAAATATCTCCGAGGTGACTGATTACTTCAGTAATCCCGACCACACTTATTCTGGCTGCGTCAAACAGTAATTCTACCCCGGCATCAGCAAGTTCACTCCCCCCCATGCCGGAAAAAAACAGATTTGTTCTGGCTGCCTGCATTGCCTGCACCAAAGCTGCACCGTGTATGTCACCCGATGCCTCACCACATACAATCATGATATGCGTTTTTTGTTCCATAGGTTCAGGCAATGTTGAGTCCTGAAAAGTTAATATCTTCCTCCAACATTATCTTTATCTTTTCCCGGTTTTCTCGTATTTGCTCAACCACATCCAAGGCTACTGCCAAAGCTTTACGACCCTCATGCCCGGACACCATCGGTTGCTTACGGGTTCGGACATTCTCCATGAAGTCTAACAGCTCCATTTCCAGAGAGTCCTGTTCAGGGAAAGAAAACTTACTGATATCCGGTAAGGGTTGACTATTCATTTCGCCTTTTTTCAGGCGAATGGACATGATCTCTTTTTTGCTGAAATCAACCGACAGGTAACGACCGGGTTGAAAAATACGCATTCGCCTGATATTGTCCATGGAAATTCGACTCACCGTAACATTGGCGGTACAGCCGTTGGCAAAGATAAGACGGGCGTTGGCTATATCGGTGAGCGGAGTGATAACCGGGGCACCAACCGTATGGATTGATTCAAGGGGAGAATCAACAATGGAGAGAATTATATCAATATCATGGATCATCAGGTCAAGTACCACATTCACATCGGTTCCCCGATCTTTAAAAACGGAAATTCTATGGGCTTCGATAAAGAGTGGATTATGGATAAGAGGACGCATCGCCAGGACAGCCGGGTTGAAGCGTTCGAGATGACCAACCTGCAGGACTAGCTTTTTTTCTTCAGCAAGCCTGATAAGTTCATCTGCTTCTGCAAGATTGGTGGTGAACGGTTTTTCCACCAACAAGTCGACAGAATGGTTGATGGTTTCCAGGGCCACTTCATGATGAAAGATCGTAGGGACAACAATGGATACGGCATCCACTTTGTCTAACAGCTTATTATAATCAGTATAGGGGACAGTGGAGCATTCCTCAGCTATTAGATCAGCCCGTTTACTGTTGGTATCCGCTACCCCGATTAACTGCACAGATTCCATAGCAGCATATTTTTGGGCATGAAACCTGCCTAAATAACCAACCCCTATGACCCCAACCCTGATGTTTTTCATTTCCCTGTTTTCTCTTTTGTACATTGTATGGATTCGTTAAATGGCCAATTAGGGTAATCTTTCTTTGTTAAACCGTAACTATTCAGCTGCACTCCACGGAGTCTCGTTCCTCGCTTACCTCTCCGCCCATTTCGGAGTCTCGTTCCTCGCTTACCTGAGCTTCTTGAGTAACATTAGTACGCTGCAAAGCTCAGGTAAGCGAGGAACGAGACTCCGAAATGGACGGATATAAAGCACATCTGAACAGTTAACAGCCTAAGTTTATGGGAGTTTATATCGCTGAATAGTTACTAAGAAACATGCCATCTTTGTCCACTTGGAACTTCTTAAACAGCACCAGTATGTTTCAGAATCCGCAATGAACCAATAAAAAAGTGAATCAGACCTGAGAGTGCAGAGATGGAATGCTTCTGAACGCTTACGCCAAAACAATAAAAAAAAGCAGCCCGTATCAGGGCTGCCTTCAATTCACACAGTAATTACCTTGAAAAAATCAACGACCAAAGGTCTTCTGCATATTGGGGTATAGTCTGTTTCTTACGACTCATCATCCTGATAATCCACATGGAATCGATCGCCATCCAACTTGGTGTCAAAAGTTTCTTCCACAACAGAATGATCGTCAGAAACGACAACCAAATCAGTTCCTTCCTTAACAACATCGATAAGCATCATCAAGCTACTTCATTCATCTGTTGTTTCCGAACGAACAAGAGAATCACCTATTTTTGATAACGATCTATACATTCTTTGACGATCTTTTTTGCCTCTTCGGCATCACCCCAGCTCTGCACTATTGTTGTACCTGGTTTTTTAAGGTCTTTATAGTGGGAAAAATGATACTCGACCTGTTGACGCCAGCGTTCACCAAGGTCGGCCAGAGTGTTTATATTGTCGCCAGTATTCCTGTCATCAGAAGGCACACAGACTATTTTGTAATCCATTTCAGCATCGTCTTCAAAATTCATAATTCCAACAATCTTGACTTCCAACCAGATACCCGTCGGCAACGGTTCTTCAGTGACAACAAGGGTGTCCAACTCATCACCGTCTTCATCCAGGGTACCAGGGACAAACCCATAATTAACCGGTTTCGCAAATATTTTTGGCTCTACTCTGTCAAGCATAAATGCAGCTCTCTGGCGATCCCATTCAACTTTATGGGCACTGCCCATGGGTATCTCTATTACGGTATTTAGCAATCCTTCCTGGTAATTACCTGGGTCTAAGACTTTATTAAAATCCGGCATTTTACTAATCTCCTGTGTTAAAGTTGTGTACTATATGTACATTTACGCCATTGGTTATGCTTACTTTGTGTCACCACCCCTGTTTCCTAATTTAGCCTGTATTGATAAAATCGAGCTGTTGTTCTGTAAAACATATGTATTATTTATTGCTGATCGTATTTAGTTTACCCATCAGATTAAGTCAACCTAATTGTATTGTAACTATTCAGCGAGCTGAACAAACCACCATAACCTTGGGCTGTAACTATTCAGATGTGCTTTATATTCGTCCATTTTGAGCTTTGCAGCGTACTAATGCTACTCAAGAAGCTCAAAATGGGCGGAGATGGGGTGCAGCTGAATAGTTACATTGTATTTAGATCTGGATATCCGATATAAGCCAAAGTTTTTTAAAAAAAATCAGTGGTATCCGGTCAGAAAATTGCGGTGGTGATTTTCGCATCAAATAGCCCTAACATATAACGCTAAGCTGAAAAATAGCAGAAAACGGCAAACAAAGACTCTGAACCATGATGGAGCGAACCCTACCCTAAGACGGACTGGGTAGCACAAGCCCTACCTGCATACGCTCGGCATCTGCAACTAACAGCGAAGCGTCGAGCTTGGCGGTCACCCAGATATTTCCGTCTTCAATACCTCCGTGAGATGATGGTGAACGGTTACACTATTTGTAACTTTCCTCATGCCTATTCTTAAAAGTTCAATTTTATAGCAAACATAATAATTCTCGATTATACTATAGGTACCAATAGAGCTGCAATAGAAAAAGACCCCCGCCTGATATAGCTGTGAGCTATTACCAAACAGGTAAAGACAGAAAAGCTACAGCACCAGCGAACGATCACGGATTCAGGTGATTGGTCACCCTTAGGGTTCGGCAAAGAAATAACTTATGCTTTTTCAGCCGTAAATGTGCCGCAGGTTCGGTTGATTTTGTATATTCTCAACCGCAGCATAATCAGACTATGTGAGGAGATACAAAATCAACTAAAGATGTGGTACAGTTACGAGATGGAAAGGCCAAGTTATTTCTTTCCGAACCCTTAAGGCGAACTATGAAAAGTAATCGCTGTGACATGGGTTACTTCTAACTGCCAATGTTATGTCATGAAAAGGTTAATAACAAAAAAATGAAAATAGCAATCAGCGGTAAAGGCGGAGTAGGCAAAACAACGATAATGGCTCTTCTTGCCAAAGAACTACGAAAACGACAACAGGGCGTGCTGATCATTGACGCTGACCCAAGCCCGCACATGGCCGCAACCATAGGGATAGACAATATTGAAAAGACAAAACCCATTGCCGAGATGACCACGCTTCTGAGTGAACGGGCAGGGAAAACCGCTGGTTCACCTTTCTACAACCTTAATCCGGAAGTAAATGATCTGCTCTGCGACTTTATGATCGAAAAAAACGGAATCCGTCTGATGATCTTAGGTGCAATCCAGAACGCAGAAGGAGGATGTGCCTGTCCGGAGAACCAAGTCCTCAAAAAAATGCTCAAAAAAATGCTACTTGATGCTGATGAGGCAGTCCTGATTGATATGGAAGCCGGAGTAGAACACCTTGGCAGAGGTACCGTTGCTGGAGCGGATCACCTTTTAATCGTGGTAATCCCGTCCCGCTCAAGTATCCGCACGGCTCTTAAAATAAAAAAGATGGCGGAAGATGTACAAATCCCCAAAATTTCCTATGTCGGCAACCTCGTCCAGGATGACGAAGACCGGGAATTTCTTATCCGGGAACTTGACGAATCTCCGGCAGCATTTTTTCCTGATTCCACGGCTATCAGAAAATCAGAACGGCAAGGCATACCTGTAATCAATATCAAAGACAGCCTTGACAATGCACCCCAAGACCTCATCAAGGCCATATTCAATCCTGCCGCATAAAGACTCAGAACATCCTTTGTAAGCATTTACTGTAGGCTACCTTGAAAAATTGCCTTTTCGCCCAAACTCTTTTCTCGTTCCCACGCTCCTGCGTGGGAATGCATATCATATCAAGCTCAAGCAGGAATGCTTCCGTATGCATTCCCACGCGGGAGCGTGGGAACGAGGGAATCATTAATTTAGGGTATGGATTTATAGTAGCAGTGAAGCGGCGGCAGTG
>CAYRGM010000069.1:0-9492 GCA_964423765.1 uncultured Desulfobulbaceae bacterium | reverse complement strand
TTATAAGGCCATGCCAGTTTCTTGAAATCGGGAAGTTATTAATTTTACATTCCATCGCTCAGTTTTGCCTTTCTTGCCCACCTCATAAACCATTTAGTGCAAAGTTTTCTCATGCAACAACTATAACTCTTTGAGTCACACTTTTCAAGTTTTGATTTAACCTGAATTGAGCGATTTATAGTAGCACAGGATGCATATGTTCAGGGAATAGTGAAATGGGTTTTTGGAGTTGCAGGGCAAACACCGCAAAAAAATAAATTCATTCCCGCGACGGTGGCATGCCACGACAGCTTAAAAATCTTTTAAAATCAAAAAACTTCAATATGTTAATGGATCATGGAGAATGAGGGGGAAATTATCAATTATCAATTATTAATTACCAAACAGCCCTCGCAGACCCCGATCGATTAATGCCTCTACACCCGAATCCTGCTGCTCTTTCCTGTCCGCACCAGGATCAATTTTCTTCTTAATGCTATCAAGGAGGAATTTCTTTGCCTTGGCTTTAAACAACTCTTCAAGAGCCGCCGATTGTTGTAAATCTGTAAAACTTCCCCTGACCCGATAAGGAATAGCCAAATTACTAAATTCGACCAGACCTGTTTTTTGGTCACGATCAACACGATCAGTTAAGTAGATAGTCAACAGATAATCTATATGTTCCCGCACAAAGTCAACCTGACCCTTGCCGCTGACCTTCATCAGCTCAGATGCAGCCTGCAGGTCATCATTTTTAAATATTCCATTTACCAGCCGTCCACTTGCCGTTAGACTTGCAAAACCGGTGGGCTGGGATACCGCAACCTGACGGACAACTTGTTTATCCAGTAAGGCCTTGGCCGACCGAATAGTCTCAAGGATCTGCAATCTTTTAATTATTCCATCTTCAAGTGAGAGTTTAACTGTACCATTGGAGTTTTTAACCAAATCATTCCTGCTCAACCCTCTGGTTTCAACATTAACATTGATATCAGCCCTGCCGCTGAATTCTTCTCTGCCGGTCATGTCAACAAACATTGGTCCAAGTTGCACGCCATCCAGTGTTTTGTTCAGGTTCACCACCGGCACAGCGGGACGAACATCAATTTTTCCATTCACCATTATACTGCCGTCATAGAGCTTTGCAGAAAAAGGCTTCAGATGTACCAGGCCGTCCTTTCCATCTGCCTGCAATGATAATTCCGACATGTTCAGTTGGGCAACCGTCAATAAATCTATATTGATATCAGCATTGAAGCGTAAAGCCTTTAAAAGCTGAACAGGTATGAGAGGCTGATCGCCGGATATAGTTTGCTCGGCATCTGGTTTTGCAAGAGATTCATCAATTAAAGCCTCCTCTTCTCTATGAACAGCGTACCGGTCAAGATCAAGCTGATCCATATGGAGTTGGACTACATAGACAGGTTTTTTAAAATTATTTACTAAAGCATTAGCCTTGATCGCAGTATCATCAAACTGGATGCGGATATCCTTGATCTGCAACTGCTCGTTGTTAAGGTCAAAACCAAGAGCTACCGATAAGCGCTCAAATACCTCAGGGTCTGAAAACCGGGGCAGAGCAACCCCTAACTGGTCAAGATGCTCTCTGGGTGAATATTCAGGAACGGTAAGTGTCCCCTGGATGACAGGTGTCTTGAAACCACTTAAGGAAAATGCTGTTTCCACCTGCAAAGCACCTTGTTGAACCGTAAATTTATGAACAGTTATGTCTTCATCACGGAGATTTATTTCAGCCTCAGCCAACACAACAAAAGCAAGTTCTGAGGCCGGCAACATGTCCCCGGTAAGTAGCCCGTCAAGGGTTAAACCGTTAATGATAAAATGCTGTCTGCCAGAATTAAGGGTTAGATTAAAATCAGTTGAAATGGTTGCTCCAAACGGTTGTTTATGATCATCCAGGCGAAATTTAAAATCAGTAGAAACCGGAAAAGCAACACCTTCCTGAACATGACCAGTATTGAGGTTAAACTTGCTAAGAGACATGGTTTTACCTGTCTGCTGGTCATCGAACTCCACATTTATATCCTTGATATTGATGCCACCAATATCAATGGCCGTCAGTAAAGGTTTTTGCGGTTGCAAAGGCTGCCCGACCGGAGCCTGCTCTGCCACAACGGCAGCACCGCCCAGATCTGCCCAATTGGTTGTTCCATCTTTTTTACGAATCAGGTTCAGATGAACACCTTGTAAATCAATATTATTCACCTGCAACTGTCTTTTGGTAAGCAATGGCAAGAGAGAAAGATTTATTTTCACCAACTCAGCAGAGGCAAAATCAGTATCGGGAAAACCCTTGCCAGGACCGATCCTAACCTCACCAAGTGCAAAAACTATGTCTAATTTTGGTGAAATCTGAAGGCTGATATCACCAGGAATGGCAACAGAGCGTCCAGTCTTTGCCTCCACCATTGAGCTTATATATGCCTTATAATCGTTTGGATCAATGATAAAGGTCAGGCTGATAACCACAATTACCACAAAGCCAATACCCCCAGCCCCGATAATTAATATCCATTTTATTGCTTTAACCATTGAATTCTCCTTAAATTACTTAGGCACAGTATCTTCGGAATATGCCAGGATGAGGTACTTTGGCTGGGCAGTCACCGCTTAACTGCCATTAATCAAGTCATTAGACATTGCACTGCTACTGCAAATATATATCTATAAGGCTGACCAAAGCCCGCAACCCAATAATTCCGTAAGCTGCCCAGCTCCGTCATTCCGGACTCGAAGTCTGCACTTATCTGATCCGGAATCCAATCAATATCCACAATGGATTCCGGATCAAGTCCGGAATGACGGTAGCGTGGAATGCTTCCGGGAAATGGATTTCTCGGAGTCTACGCTTACCTGTTTTTCATGACGGACTTTCAGGAGTAAGGTACTAATGAACCCTTACCAAAAAACCAGCAAAATCATAAAGATTTTCCGGCTCGTTCCGACTTGAACAGAACCCCATTTTCAGGAAGCCGTTCCCATTTAAGTTTCACCGGAAACGGCTTGACATCCCAAATCTTTCTGCTGTAATCCATGATTGAGCGATCAGAGGAAAACCTGCCCATCCGTACAGAGTTCAGGATGGACATCCTTGTCCATCTTCTTTTATCCTGATAAACAGCCTCTATCTGGTCCTGAGAGTCAATATAAGCACGATAATCGGCAAAGAGTGTGTACTGATCATCATGGAGCAGAGAGTCAACCAAAGGCCGAAACAGTTCACAGTCTCCATACCAGAAATGTCCGGACGATATCAGATCAAGTGCATTTTTCAGTTCATAATCTCTATTATAATAATCCATGGGCTGATAGCCGGATTTCTTCAATTCCATAAGCTCATCCACATCAAGACCAAAGAGAAAAAAGTTATCAGCGCCAACTTCTGCCCTGATCTCCACATTAGCTCCATCCATGGTGCCGACGGTCAAAGCCCCGTTCATGGCAAACTTCATATTACCCGTACCTGAAGCCTCCTTACCGGCCTGGGAAATCTGTTCAGACAGGTCAGCCATGGGATAGACTATATGACCGATCTTGACATTATAGTTGGGAATCAAATATACCTTCAACCGGTCACGCATATCAGGATCATTGTTGACCACCCGTGCCACCGAGGTTATCAGCTTGATAATCAGTTTTGCCATGAAATAACCGGGGGCAGCCTTACCGCCAAATACAAAAAGGCGGGGCAGCATATCCATATCAGGGTCAGCCTTGATCCTGTTATAGAGGGTGATAATGTGCAAAATCTTAAGATGCTGCCGTTTGTACTCATGAATTCTTTTCACCATGATATCAAACATTGCTGCAGAATTAACCTGTATACCCAGGTCTTGTCGCACCATACCGGCAATGTCCTCTTTGTTGCTCTTTTTCACTTTACACCAGGCATCCTGAAATGAACTGTCATCAGCCAGCTTTTCCAGGATTTTTAACTCTTTCAGGTCAGTTAGCCATTTTTCACCAATCGCTTCGGTGAACAATGCGGCAAGACGAGGATTGCTCACGGCAATCCAACGCCTTGGGGTTACCCCATTGGTTACATTGCGGATCTTTCCCGGATACATATCGTTAAAATCAGCCAAGGTATGTTTGCGTAACAGGCCGGTATGCATGGCTGCAACCCCGTTTATGGCTTTACTGCCAATACAGGCTAAATTGGCCATCCGTACAAATCCGGGGCCGGACTCATCAATAATTGACATCCTTTGTATCCGTTCCAGATCACCAGGATACTTAAGACGCACCGTTTCCAGAAAACGGCTATTAATCTCATAGATAATTTCCAGATGTCTCGGCAGCAGGGAAGTAAACAACTCAATTGACCATTTTTCCATGGCCTCGGGAAGTAAGGTATGATTAGTATAGGACAAGGTTTTACAAGTGATCTCCCAGGCCTTATCCCAATCATAGAAATGAACATCAACAAGAAGCCGCATCAACTCCGGTACGGCAATCGACGGATGGGTATCGTTTAGCTGAATCTGAAAATCTTCATAGAAATTGTCCAAGTTGTCATGAGCAAAGAGATGAATACGAATCATATCCTGGAGAGAACAGGATACGAAAAAATACTGTTGTTCCAAGCGCAGTTGCTTCCCCTGGAACTGTTCGTCATTGGGATAAAGTACCTTGGTAATGGTTTCCGCCTTGACCTTATCTTCAACAGCACCGTAATAATCCCCGGTATTAAACTCTTCAAAATCAAAGGAAGAATGAGCCTCGGCACTCCATAAACGGAGAAGGTTAACATTATTAACCTTGAAACCGGGAATAGGTGTATCATAGGGAATACCGGTAATCACCCGCCCCGGTATCCAGCGCATATGCCGGGTTTTTCTTTCACCGTGATACACTTCGGTATGACCACCAAACCCGACATCACAGGACTGGTCCGGCTTTTTCATCTCCCATGGATTCACGGAGTGCAACCAGCAATCACTGATCTCCTTCTGCCAACCATCAACAATTTCCTGATCAAACATCCCAAATTCATAGCGGATACCATAGCCGATTGCCGGGATCTGAAGAGTAGCCAGTGAGTCTAAAAAACAGGCAGCCAGCCGCCCCAGACCGCCGTTGCCAAGCCCCGGTTCCTCTTCATGATCTATCAATGTCTGCAAATCCAGACCGCTTTCCCTGGCAGCCTGATGAAATTCATCATACAGGCCAAGATTAACCAGATTATTATGAAGATGCGGTCCCATCAGAAATTCTGCGGAAAGATAACAAATGACCCTGGAATCTTTTGCCAGCAACGCCTCTGCTGAATTGATAAAAAGATGCTGCATCCTGTCCCGGAGAGTATAGGCAACCGCAAGATAAAAATCGTTAAGACCCGCTGTCTGCGGAATAACCCCCTGCCGATAAAAAAGATTATAGGCAAAAGCCCGCTTCAGCGTGTTTATATGTTCCTGTCTGCCGTCATCTTGTTTATTTTCATCTTCAAGGTTCATGATAATTAATTCCTCAAAAAAAAGTGAAGGAGCAATGCCACATTAATGGTCAAAAAAATCATAAGAATAATGTAACTATTCAGCGAGATGAACAAACGCCCATAAACTTGGACTGTAACTGTTCAGATGTGCTTCACGGAGTCTCGTTCCTCGCTTACCTATTCGTTCATTTTGAGCTTCGCAGCGTACTAATGCTACTCAAGAAGCTCAAAATGGGCGAAGAGGTAAGCGAGGCACGAGACTCCGTGGAGTGCAGCTGAATAGTTACAGAATAATAACATAACCATCATCGCAAACCAAACTTTACTGTCAACCTGACACAAAAATAATAAAACTCAAAATCTGCAGTTGATTAAATATGGATATCAAATCGGTATAAGATGCAATACAGTGCGGAAACAAAATGATCATTTAATGTCGTGGCATAACCAAAGCTGCCAACTTAAACCGGAACTTGTCAGGTAAGTATAGAGATGGTATGGTAGTAGAATACTATCTTGTCTACGGGATACTCAAATATCAGATTAACTCAAGGGTGCCTTGAAAAATTAGAATTTTCGTTCAAAATCGAGAAACAAGAAAAATTTTACCGCAGGCATATAGGCAATATTCCGAGGATAAAATTTTTCTTGCAACAAAGAGTTTGGGCGAAAAGGCAATTTTTCAAGGTAGCCTCAAGACTTAAAACCTATGCTCTATGCCCCCGAAATAAATCCGATTATTTTCAGTATCGGTCCCATCCATGCCCGCTGGTACGGGCTGATGTATGTCCTTGCCTTTTCAGCCGCTTATCTTCTTGTCCGTCACCAGGCAAAAAAATTCTCCTGGCCGGAAATGGAAAACCACCTTGACAACCTGATTTTTTTTCTCATCCTCGGAGTTATCATCGGTGCCAGATTAGGGTATGTTGTTTTCTATAATCTTTCATACTTCATTGCCCACCCCCTGGAAATCCCTGCCACCTGGCTGGGAGGGATGTCTTTCCATGGCGGCAGTATCGGAGTAATAATCGCAGGATGGCTTTACTGCAGGCATTATAGACTTAATTACTGGCGAGTGGCTGACCTGTTTGCAGTTACAGTCCCCGTCGGCCTGGGGTTTGGCAGGATCGGCAACTTTATCAACCAGGAACTATACGGCAGGGTGACAGAAGTACCGTGGGGCATGGTTTTCCTCGATGCCGGACCATTGCCCCGCCATCCTTCCCAGCTTTACCAATCATTTATTGAAGGCTTTATCCTGTTCGTAATTCTCTGGGCTGTCAAGGCAAAACCCTGGAATCCGCAAAGTTCCTGGCCCCATGGCTCCATCTTTGCCCTGTTTCTGATTCTATACGGTTTTTTTCGTTTTATGATTGAATTTGTAAGGGAACCAGATGCTCATCTTGGTACTGTGCTTTTATTCATGACCACAGGACAGGTTTTAAGTACAATCATGTTCATTGCTGGCTGCATGCTTTTTATTCTTCTCAAGAAATATAAGTTATACCTGAATTGAGCGATTTTATGACGCAGATATGTGCTGACATCTTGTGTGCCAAGGCTTTTCAGGAAACCGCAGGCATACCCGTTGGTCTTTTGAGGATTTCCTTAAACGACTTAGCGTGCAAGAGATCGGAGTCTCGTTGCATTAGCTTACCTGGTGCAGATCAAGCTAAAAAATAGCTCAACTAAGGTTATAAGTTCTCCAGAGACAATACCTACATGACAACTCCCACCTCCAAGAAATTTTATCCCCTGCCGTGCCTGCTGACCTGTACCAGCCTGTTCAGCGGTTTTTACTCAATGATTGCCTCAATCAACGGCGACTTCCTGATAGCTGCCATAGCCATTCTTGTAGCTGGTTTTTTTGATGCCATTGATGGCAGAGTTGCACGCATGACTGGTTCAACTTCCCGTTTTGGCATGGAGCTTGACTCTCTCTGTGATATGGTCTCATTTGGTGTTGCCCCAGCCCTGCTTGCCTATCTATGGGCTCTTATATATTACGGCAGATATGGCTGGTTGGCTGCTTTTCTTTTTGTGGCTACCACAGCACTAAGACTTGCCCGCTTTAATTCCGCAGATGAAAGTAAAGACGATAATGAGGATTTTGTCGGTCTCCCCTGCCCGGCTGCCGCCGGAATGATCGCCACCACAGTGATGTTTAGTTGGTTTCTTGGTGCCACAGGTACGGTTAAACATTTATCCATTCTGATATTGGTCTATGTATTATCATATCTTATGGTGTCAACCCATCGTTATCTAAGTTTTAAACATGTCCATCTTTCAAAAGAGAGAAAGTTTCAGGCTATTGTTGGCATCGTACTGCTTATTATTCTCCTTGCCACAGAACCACCGGTCACCCTGTTTGCAGGTTTGCTCATTTATATCACCTCTGGTCCAGCAATGGCTCTATATACCTTTATCCAAACCAGAAGAAAAAGAAGATCTGACAAAAAAATAAGCCTTCAAGACGAAGAACAAAAGAACGATAAATCATCACAATAGCAGATCTCAATCAAGTGATATATTTCTTCAAACGCCTCTGTTGATATGCACATGGACGGTTACGGTTCCAACTACGCCGGTTAACTGTAGGTATCCTCATATGGCTTGATACTATTTTTTGTCCCTCGTTCCCACGCAGGAGCGTGGGAACGAGGGGGCGATCCTATGTGGTCGCCCTTTGTCAACATTTTAGTATCAAGTCATGTGAGGATACCTATAAAAAAAATCACTTTAGCTACTGCCATGCGAATTACAGGAGGGTTAAAAAAGGGACGCAGGCTGACCAGTCCACATAAGCACGACCTGTCCATTCGCCCCACAAGTGACCGGATCAGAGAAGCTCTTTTTAATATCATTGGAGAGAGAGTCATAGGCTCGACAATGCTTGATCTGTTTGCCGGCACTGGAGTGGTAGGAATAGAAGCGTTAAGTCGTGGAGCCAACCAGGTTATTTTTGTTGACAAAAGCAACGATTCTATGGAAATGATCGGAGAAAGTCTTCGTTCCTGTTTCGACCAGCCCCAAGCCCGAATCTTCAAGTTAGATATTACCCACCCTGCCAGTATGAAATGGCTTTACAAAAAGCTCCCATCAGAATTACATTTTGATCTGGTTTTTATTGATCCGCCATATGGACAAGATATAGCTCGCCAATCTTTGGCATTGATAGAAAATTCACAAATTCTTGCCAAGTACCCCCTGGTTATTATAGAAGAACGGTATAATCAAATACTGCCAGATTCAATCAACAGTCTGAAGTTAATTGATCAACGCAATTACGGTAAAACCGGGATATGGATGTACCAGAGAGCAGGGGACAGGGGACAGGGGACAGAAAAAATAACAGCTATGATCAAAAAATATGAAAAACAAAAAACATAAACCTACCATTGCCGTGTATCCAGGGACCTTTGACCCTATAACCAATGGTCATATTGATATTGTCAATCGTGCTTTAAAGTTATTTGATAAGGTTATTGTTGCCCTGGCCATAAATGTTAACAAACAGCCGCTCTTCTCCCTTGAAGAGCGACTGGCGATGACCAAAAAATGTTTTAAAAGTGCAAATGGCAGAATTGAAGTGGAAGAAACTAGCGGTCTGATCGTTAACTATGCCATGGAAAAAAATGCCTGTGCCATTGTCCGCGGTCTACGGGCAATATCAGACTTTGAGCATGAATTTCAGTTGGCATTAATGAACAGAAAACTAAACAGAGAGGTTGACACGGTTTTTCTTATGACCGGGTTTCGTTGGATATATATCAGTTCAAGCATTATCAAGGAGGTGGCTAAACATAACGGCGAGATCAGCGATCTTGTCCCTGAGCATGTAGGAAAAGCATTAAAAGATAAATATCAAGTCCTTAAAAAAAAGTAACCATGACGATGAGTCCCCATGAAACCGTCGCCTGTTGTATGTAGCCCTATGTCCGGAAACTGAGACCACCAGTCAAGGAGATTTCATCAAGAAAGCGATAGCTCTTAAAAACATCAATTTCAGAAGTCCTGACTTGGGGGGAAAGTTAAGTGACGCAATTCTTTCCTTT
>CAYRGM010000068.1:0-9525 GCA_964423765.1 uncultured Desulfobulbaceae bacterium | reverse complement strand
CTTACTGAACAAAAAAATTACCGTTCAACCGGCGCCACAGAATCGACAAGGATTTCGCCTTTAAAAATCCAGACTTTGACACCAATAATACCATAAGTAGTCTTGGCCTCTGCTCTCCCATAGTCTATATCAGCCCGCAAGGTATGAAGAGGAATCCGCCCTTCCTTAAACCACTCCGTTCTCGACATTTCCGCCCCGCCAAGCCTACCGGCACAAGCCACCTTAATCCCTTTAACCCCAAACCTGAGAGCTGAATTAATCGATTTTTTCATCGCTCTTCTAAAAGCAATCCGTCGTTCCAGCTGCATGGCGATATTCTCTGCAACCAACTGAGCATCAGCTTCAGGTCGACGAATTTCCTGAATATCAATCAGACATTGTCTGCCAAATTTCTTCTCAAGATCCCTTTTAAGGATTTCAATCTCAGAGCCTTTTTTGCCTATAACAATCCCAGGACGGGCAGTAAAGAGCTTAATCCGTATTTTTTCTCCGGTACGCTCAATAACTATTCTTGCAACACCGGCATGATAAAGACGCTTTTTAAGGTATTTACGAATCTGCTGATCCTGATACAAATATGATGCATAGTCTTTATTAGCATACCAGATTGATTCCCAGGAGCGGATTATGCCCAGCCGCAACCCTATAGGATTAACTTTTTGTCCCAAGATATTCCTCCGTTACATCTACTTTATTCTCTTGTGATTGCAGCTGCATAGTTACCTAAATTGTAATGTTACCCTCATCAACAATCACAGTAATATGACTGGTTCTCTTGATGATTCTTGTTGCCCGCCCCTGTGCCCTGGGACGAAATCTTTTCAGACTTGGACCGCCATTGATTTGAATAGTCTTAATATACAAACTGTCAATATCAATTGTCTCCAACTGAGCAGCATTGGCAACTGCAGACTCCACGACCTTGCGAAGAATCCGAGCAGACTTCTTCGGCATAAACTTTAGAGTGGTTATAGCACTTTCAACATCCATCCCCCGAACAACATCGGCAACCAGCCTGGCCTTCTGGGGAGAGATACGAATATATTTTGCAACGGCTTTGGTTTCCATCAGATTACTCCTTATTTCACATAAATATTCGGGTAGCACCTCATCTTCGCCCATTCGGGCCGGTTCGAGTAGCAAAAGTACACTTCACCGACCCGAATGAACGAATAGGTAAGCGAGGAACGAGACTCCGTGAGGCACTACCCAAACATTTACAGTCCTTGGTGATGGGATTTTTTTGTCAACCCGAATATTTACTATTTCACCTTCTTTCTGTCCGCAACATGTCCATAGTAGGTTCGAGTTGGCGAAAACTCTCCCAACTTATGTCCTACCATGTTTTCTGTGACATAGACCGGAATAAATTTTCTGCCGTTATGAACAGCAAAGGTCAACCCTACCATCCCTGGTGTAATATCAGAACGCCTTGACCAGGTCTTTATTATTTTCCGGGATCCAGATTCCTGAGCCTGTTCGACCTTCCTGACAAGATGTCCATCTATAAAAGGACCCTTTTTAATGGAACGAGCCATTGTTTTCTCCTGATGCACGGTTACAGTAAGTCATTTATTACTGCAGTTTTATATCTATGGTGAACTATTTTAGAAAATCAAACCAGATAACAGTACTTACCTCTACTGTTACCCTGTCAACTGAACCCCTATCTCCGTTTAGTGACAATATCACGATCAGATGTTTTGCGTTTCCGAGTCTTATGTCCCTTGGTAGGCACACCCCAAGGGGTACATGGATGACGACCACCGGAACTCTTGCCTTCACCACCACCCATGGGATGATCAACCGGATTCATAGCCACGCCCCGCACAGAAGGTCTCCTGCCTTTCCAGCGGCTCCGACCAGCCTTGCCAAGTTTTTCGCTGCCATGCTCGGCATTACCAACAGCACCTATGCAGGCCCGACATTCCTTACGAAACTTTCTCACTTCTCCTGAAGGGAGCTTAACAAGAACATAGTCACCATCTTTAGCCATCAGCTGAGCAGAAGCACCAGCTGAACGAACAAGCTGAGCACCTTTTCCTATCTTCATCTCAACATTATGGATGATGGTACCAAGAGGAATATTGATCATGGGCAAACAATTCCCTGGCTTTATATCAACATCTTCTCCGGCAACAATCGTTGCTCCCACAATAATTTTCGCCGGAGCAATAATATAGCGTTTTTCACCATCACTGTAAGTCAAAAGAGCAATGTGAGCGGAACGATTAGGATCATATTCTATGGCACTGACAGTTGCCGGCACCCCTATCTTATTTCTTTTCCAGTCAACAATACGATATTTTCGTTTATGACCGCCACCACGATGACGAGTGGTAATACGACCATAATTATTACGCCCACCACTTTTAGTCAACGGTGCAAGAAGTGCCTTCTCAGGTTGTTTATTTGATATATCAGGATTTATTATGGATACCTGATGTCTCTTGCCCGGTGATGTGGGTTTATGGGTCTTAATTGCCATTGTTCTTCCTGTTAACTATATCTTAAAAATTGTGACCGTTCACCAGCACCTCATTGACTGCAAATCTATACCCCTGGTGAGCGATTACTGAGAATTTTTTCTTAAGGGGAGGAGAAGCTCAGCCAATACTGGTTAGAGAAAATTTTGAATTTCCATTTTCTGTCTCCTGTTACCTGTCGCCTGACTACAACTCATCAAGAAAATTAATTTTTCCCTCATACAGCGTAATATAAGCTTTTTTCCAGTCACTGGTTCTACCCAGCGATTTACTGCCCACCCTTTTTTTCTTGCCACGCATGGCAGAGGTCCTGACCTGAGCGACTTTAACCTTAAACAATTTTTCCACAGCCTGTTTAATCTCAATCTTGTTGGCCCGACGATCAACTCTAAAGACAACACTTCCATACAATTCCTGAAGCCTATTGCTTTTCTCTGTAAGACAGGGCCCTTCGATGACCTGATAAAGAATCTTCATCCCAGCAACCTCTCTTCAAGCATTTCCAAGGAATCCTGAATCAGCATAAGTTTTGAATGTTTAAGAATGTCATATACATTCAAACCATTAACTGGGAGAACCTTATAGCCAACCACATTACGGGCTGATTTAATCACCACCGGCTCATCACCTGCAGTTACAATAAGACAATCTTTAAAGTCAAAATTATTCATAACTTTGACAAACTCCGAGGTCTTAATAGCTTCCAGTCCAAAACTATCAAGTACCACCATATTCCCTTCCCCAAATCTGGCAGAAATAGCCATACGAAGAGCAAGCCTACGGACTTTTTTAGGAAGTTTATAACTGTAATCACGAGGTTTGGGACCAAAAGTAGTACCACCACCCCGCCAAATAGGTGAATTATTAGAACCGGCACGAGCTCGACCAGTCCCTTTCTGCCGCCATGGTTTAGCACCACCACCCCGCACTTCACCACGGGTTTTTGTTGATGCATTCCCGGCCCGGCGATTTGCCCTCTGCATACATACTACCTCATGCAGAACTGCAGTTTTGACTTCTACCTGCAAAAGAGCATCCCTGACCTCTATTTCTCCGATTTTTTCAGCGGCATTATTAACAACATCGCAGACTGCCATGTGTTTCTCCTTCGTCAGCGTTCACCAGGGGTTATAGATGCAATATAAATGACTTACTTGTATCAGCGAAGCAGCGAGACCGTCTATCCAGCTAACAATGAAACGGCAAGCACAAACTTCAATGTCTCTCAATCAACAACAGTTCGAGTGTAATGAAAGATCATTTATAGCTATACCCTGAACAGCTAAAAATAAAATTATGCTTTGGTATATATACTGAGCAATCCATTTTTGGCACCAGGTACGGTTCCCTTGACAAGCAAAATATTATCATTATCCCTGATATCAATAATTGTTAAATTTTTTTCGGTAACCTGATTGTTGCCCATCCTGCCGGGAAGCTTCTTCCCTTTAACCACTTTACCTGGAGTAGCCGAGCAGCCAATTGAACCGGGGCCCCGATGAAAACCTGAACCATGGCTAGCCTTACCGCCGGCAAAACCGTACCGTCTAACAACACCCTGAAAGCCTCTACCTTTAACATTGCCGACGATATCAACCTCATCACCGACAGAGAGTACTTCAGCCGCTGTCAACTCCTGACCAAGCTCATACAGATCAGGGTCAGCTATACGGAATTCACGGACATGGTAAAACCCTTGACCGCCGGATCTTTTAAAATGTCCGGCATCCGGTTTATTCAACCTAGATTCCTTCTTCTCAAGGAAACCAACCTGAATCGCGTTATACCCTTCTTTTGCAATGGTTTTTTTCTGTAGTATCGTACATGGACCGGCTTCAATAACAGTGACAGGAATAGATTTTCCGTGTTCATTATAGACACGGGTCATTCCAATTTTCCGTCCAAGTATTCCTTTTGTTTTCGGCATGTTTATATCCGTCTATTATCCAGTTACGATCCAATGATGCTTAACCGTCCTGCTAAATAAAAAAATCTATCAGGGAAGCTTAATTTCCACATCAACCCCAGCAGACAACTCAAGCTTCATCAATGAGTCAATAGTTTGCTGAGTTGGTTCCAGAATGTCAAGCAAACGACGGTGGGTACGCATCTCAAACTGTTCCCGGGATTTCTTATTAACATGCGGGGAACGAAGAACTGTATATTTATTGATGCTTGTCGGCAACGGAATCGGACCGGCAACAGTTGCTCCGGTTCTTTTAGCCGTCTCCACTATTTCTTTTGTCGACTGATCAAGTAATTTATGATCGTACCCTTTCAACCTGATGCGAATTTTTTCTGTAGATATCATTTCAATTTACTCTATTATTTCGCTGATAACACCAGCTCCAACAGTTCGACCACCTTCACGAATGGCAAAACGAAGACCTTCTTCCATGGCAATCGGGGTAATCAACTCACCAATTATATGAATATTATCACCTGGCATTACCATCTCAACACCTTCCTCAAGGGAAACAATACCGGTGACATCAGTTGTCCGAAAATAAAACTGAGGACGATAACCATTAAAAAAAGGAGTATGACGACCACCCTCTTCCTTGGTCAAAATATAGGCCTCGGCCTTGAATTTCCTATAAGGCTTGATTGAACCAGGAGCCGCAAGCACCTGACCACGAATAATATCCTCTCGCTTGGTACCACGAAGAAGAGCACCTATATTATCACCGGCTTGACCCTGATCAAGAATCTTACGGAACATCTCAACTCCGGTGATGGTAGTCTTCTCAGTATCACGAATACCAACAATTTCTATCTCATCACCAATATTGATCAGACCCCGCTCAATTCGACCAGTGGCAACTGTGCCACGACCAGAAATGGAAAAAACATCCTCAACCGGCATCAGAAACGGCTTGTCAATATCCCGCTTAGGTTCCGGTATCCAAGTGTCAACCGCATCCATCAGATCCCAGATACACTTGGCCTTGGCTTCATCGTCCGGATTCTCCAAAGCCTGGAGAGCAGAACCATGAATAATCGGCGTATCATCACCGGGAAAATCATACTTGTCAAGCAACTCGCGCAGTTCCATTTCAACAAGCTCGATCAATTCATCATCATCAACCATGTCACATTTATTCAAAAAGACAACCATGGAAGGAACACCAACTTGGCGGGCAAGAAGAATATGCTCACGGGTCTGGGGCATGGGACCGTCATCAGCACCAACAACCAGAATGGCACCATCCATCTGGGCCGCACCGGTGATCATATTTTTAATATAATCCGCATGACCGGGGCAATCCACATGGGCATAATGCCTCTTTTCGCTTTCATACTCCACATGGGCCGTGGCAATGGTAATGCCTCGCTCTTTCTCCTCAGGCGCTTTGTCAATATCACTAAAATCAACGAAATCAGCCAGCCCCTTTGTCGAAAGCACCCGGGTAATCGCAGCGGTCAGCGTGGTTTTGCCATGATCGATATGACCGATTGTACCAACATTGACATGCGGCTTTGTCCGTTTAAATTTTTCCTTTGCCATCAGCGTTCCTCACCTAAAACTAAGGGTTCGTAAAATCCAGATAGTACTTACACACATAAATCAATATTTTCTCGTTCCCACGCAGGAGCGTGGGAACGAGAGGCAAAAAATAAAAATCAAAACCCGCGAATCTTGCGAATTATCTCTTTTGCCTCTTTATCCGACACTTGGGCAAACTCAGCGAACTGCATGGTAAACGAAGCCCGGCCCTGGGTAGCTGATCTTAAATCAGTCGAGTACCCGAACAATTTAGACAGAGGAGCCGTAGCCCGGACAACCTGCATTCCCCGCTCACTTTTTACACCAAGTACATGAGCCCGTTTACGGTTCAAATTATTTATAACCTCACCAAGATAATCATCAGGAGTACTCACATCAAGAAGCATCATTGGCTCCATAATCACCGGCTCCCCGGCGGCGACTGCCTGCCGGCAGGCCATGGTTGCCGCAACCCCAAAAGCCATCTCGGTTGAATTTTCCTCACTATACGAACCACCAGTCAAACTGACCCGCAGATCCAGAACCGGATAGCCAATTAAAGGTCCAGAATCGAGACTGTCAAAAATGCCTTTCTCGATGGCAATAAGAAACTCTTTGGGAATATCATCATCCCGAAGTAAACTCTCAATACTTATCCCTGTCCCCCGCCTGGCCGGTTCAAGCTCAAGCACTACATGACCATACTGTTCCTTGCCATCCCCTAATGTTTCAAACCGCCCCTCACCCTTTGCTGTCCGGGTTAAGGTTTCCCGATAAGCAACCTGGGGCTGTCCGACATTAGCGTTGACATTAAACTCCCGAGTTAAGCGGTCAACAATAACCTCAAGATGAAGTTCCCCCATCCCGCTGATAATGGTCTGACCGGTATCAACATCAACGGATACCCTGAAACTGGGGTCTTCCTTGACTATTTTTTCAAGACTCTCGGCAAGTTTACCCTCATCTGCTCTGGTTTTTGCCTCAATGGCAATACCAATAACCGGTTCAGGAAAATCCATTTGCTCAAGAACAATATGGTCGCCAGCCTGACATAACGAATCACCGGTCGTAGTGAACTTGAGCCCAACAATAGCTCCAATATCACCAGGACCTATAACACTGACCTCTTCCCGCTTATTAGCGTGAAGTTTTATAAGTTTCGAGATCTTTTCTTTTTTCCGTTTAAGCGGATTAAACACCTTATCACCAACCTTGAGTTCACCCGCATAAATACGGACAAAGGCAAGATTACCGACAAACGGATCAGTCTGCAGCTTAAAAACAAGGCCACAGAACTTTTCACTCCTCTCAGGCTTACGGATAAGCGGCACACCGTCCTTATCCATCCCCACAACCGGGGGAACATCAACGGGCGAAGGCAGATACCTGCAAACAGCATCCAACAACGGCTGAACACCTTTATTTTTAAAGGCTGAACCGCAGAGGACAGGTACCAGCTCCAACGAGAGCGTTGCCTTACGCAAGGCCTCGTGTACTTCACCGGGAGCAATCTCTTTATCTTCCAGATATTTTTCCATGACCCCCTCATCAAAGTCGGCCAACTTCTCGAGGAGAGCCATACGGGCGGCCGATGATCTATCAAGTAAATCGTCGGGAATTTCCTTTTCTATAACCTTGGAACCAGATGATAACTCGTCAAACAAAAGCATCTTCTGCCTGACAAGATCAATAACCCCTGAAAAGGAATCCTCACTGCCAACCGGCAGCGTTACTACTACAGGAACAGCACCGAACCTTTCTTCGATCTCGGTGACACATTTAGAGAAATCAGCAGCCAGCCTGTCCATCTTGTTAATAAAGGCAATCCGTGGAATCCGGTAATTATCTGCCTGACGCCATACCGTTTCCGACTGGGGTTCAACCCCGCCAACTGCACAAAAGACGGCTATCACACCATCGAGAACCCTCAAACACCTCTCCACCTCCACGGTAAAATCAACATGGCCGGGGGTGTCAATAATGTTTATTTTACAGTCCTGCCACTGACAGCTTGTTGCAGCAGCGGTAATGGTAATTCCCCGCTCCTGCTCCTGCTCCATCCAGTCCATGACGGCTGTACCTTCATGGACTTCACCAATTTTATGAGAGCGACCGGTATAGTAAAGAATTCGCTCAGTGGTGGTTGTCTTACCTGCATCTATATGGGCCATCACCCCGATATTTCGCAGCTTTAATAACGACTCTCGCTCAACCACTGTTATTTCCGCCTTCTTTATGGGGTCTATATCTCTCTTTCTTATACCTCCAGCACATTATGAACTGGAAAAAATGTTGTTTTATCTACAGCAAGCCAAACAACATGTCAAGCTTTTATCTTAACAACTAACATAAATCACTACCAGCGATAATGAGCAAAGGCCTTGTTCGCCTCTGCCATCTTATGAGTATCATCCTTCTTCTTCACTGAAGCACCCCGTTTGCTATAGGCATCAAGTAACTCCGCAGCCAGCTTGCCAGACATTGACTGCCCGGAACGGCTCTTGGCAAAACTAATGATCCAGCGAATAGCAAGGGCGTTTCTTCGCTCAGGTCTGACCTCAACTGGGACCTGATAAGTAGCACCACCAACCCGGCGACTCTTCACCTCAACCCGGGGACGAACATTATCCATCGCCCCTTCAAACACAGCAAGAGGTTCCTCGTCAGAGACCTTGTCCCCGACAATACCCATGGCATCATAAAACAACCTGCGGGCAAGAGCCTTCTTCCCATCCGACATCAGCCCATTTGTAAACTTGGCAACAAGCACAGAATTATAACGGGGATCCGGTGCGGTTGTCCGCTTATCTGTCAACTTCTTTCTTGGCATCTGATCTTCTCCAACAATTAAACGAAATACCATTCGGGACAAAAAATATATCCTGCGACAACAAACACCATCACAAAACTTTCAACTTCCCGACATAACCATGCCACAACGACCATATTTTACAATTCACTTATTCATGGTTCGCTGGGAGCTGGCTAATTCACTCACAGACCAAGCTGATTACTTAGGCCGCTTGACTCCATACTTTGAACGACCCTGCTTACGATCACTGACACCAAGGGTGTCAAGTGTACCCCGAACCACATGGTAACGCACACCGGGAAGATCCTTGACCCGACCGCCCCGAACAAGCACCACTGAATGCTCCTGTAAATTATGACCTATCCCGGGAATGTAGGAAGTTACCTCGATCCCGTTGGTCAACCGCACTCTGGCAACCTTACGCAGAGCCGAGTTGGGCTTCTTGGGGGTTGTCGTATAGACACGAACACAAACACCCCGCTTCTGAGGACAACCCTGAAGAGCCGGAGTATTTGACCGTTTGGTCATCTTTTTCCGCCTCTTTCTGACAAGCTGATTAATTGTAGGCATACAAGCAACTCCTGTTCTGTAAATAGCTGTACCCCTCCACCACAAGAGAGGTCACGAATTTTATATACTATAAGCTCTGTGGCTTTTTGTCAAGATTTTTTTGTAACTATTCAGATAGATGAACAAACGCCCATAAACTTGGGCTGTAACTGTTCAGATGTGCTTCACGG
>CAYRGM010000067.1:0-9528 GCA_964423765.1 uncultured Desulfobulbaceae bacterium | reverse complement strand
TATTAATAAAGCTGTTGATAATGTGAGATATAACGAGTTAGAAAGCTAAGAAAGGATATCCGTAATCCAAATGTTTCTTTCTTAGTACTTGTTAAGCATAACCTTTGAATACTCAACAAAAACACTGATTTTTCTTCCTGAATTGAGCGATTTTATGACGAAGATATGTGCTGATATCTTGTGTGCCAAGGCTTTCTGAAAACCGCAGGCATACCCGTTGGTCTGTTGAGGATTTTCGGAAAGCCTTGGCGTGCAAGAGATGAGTGCAGATCGAGTTAGAAAATCGCTCAACTCAGGTTCTTGTTTTTTATGACAGACTTTAAGGAGTAAGATATTAAAACAAAAGTGTTTTTTAGAAAACCTGAAATTATCATCATTGCCGCCATGGCCGCTAACCGGGTAATTGGTCATCACAATAAAATCCCTTGGCATATCCCCGGTGAACAACTTCGTTTTAAAAAAATTACCATGGGGTATCCTCTGATCATGGGTCGCAAAACCTGGGAGGACATTGGCAGGGTTTTGCCAGGCAGACGCAATATTGTACTTTCCCGCAATCCTGACCTCTTAATTCCGGGAGGAGAGGCAGCAACTTCATTATCAGCAGGGTTGTTACTTTGCCAACAGGAAAGCAAAATATTCATCATCGGTGGAGAACAGGTATTCAGAGCTTCCTTGCCACTTACCGACACAATCATTCTAACTGTTCTTCCAAATTTTATCAAAGGGGATGCTTGGTTCCCTGAATTTTCAGAAAATGATTTTAGCTTGACCGATCTGGAAGAGGTTAACTCCTTAGTTTGTTATACTGTGAAAACATATCGACGAAGTGGCAACCTTTATCGAAAACAAATCAAATTGCAATAATAATTCGTGTATATTAATGTGCATTCGTGGTTAAAACATAAGGCTACCTTGAAAAATTGCCTTTTCGCCCAAACTCTTTGTTGCAAGAAAAATTTTATCCTCGGAATATTAACTATATGCCCGCGGTAAAATTTTTCCTGCGCCTCGATTTTGAACGAAAATTCTAATTTTTAAAGGCACCCATAACTAAAAACCACAAATGAATAAGAATATACATAAATATACATATAAATTATGTATCGTTTTTTCACCAATTCTATAAACCCTGAAAAGAACACGGTCATCATCACCGGCAGCGAAGCACACCACCTTGCCGTAGTGTTGCGATTGCAGGCTGGTACAGATGTGGAACTTTTAGACGGAACCGCAACAGTCACCGTGGCTAAAATTATCTCCATCTCCCACAATAAAGTGGAGATGAAATTGATCAGGCAGTACATAGACCATGATGAGGAACGATTCCCCCTGACCTTGGCTCAGGCAGTTCTAAAAGGGAAAAAAATGGATATAATCCTGGAAAAGGCAACCGAGCTTGGGGTCTCGACCTTTATTCCTATATTGAGCAGATACAGCCAGCCCGGCAAGGGACTTAAACTAAGAATGGAGCGCTGGCAGAGAATTGCCCTTGCCACTAAATTTGGCAGGACAACTCCCATGACAATTCTTCCCCCATGCCCTCTTGCAGAGCTGGTGACCAGCCCTTATGATTACCGTATTTTCTGTTGGGAAAAACAACAACAGAAACAGAAGCAAAAACAAAATATTCTTCTACCTGATTTTTTTACTTCTCTATGTAGAATTTTACTTATTATAGGTCCAGAGGGAGGATTCCACCAGGAGGAGGCGGGCTGGGCAATTGAGCATGATTTTACTCTCATCAGCCTTGGTATTCTTGTTCTCCGGGCAGAAACTGCCGCCATTAATGCCATGTCCATTGTTCGTTATCTTTGCCTTTTACCCTGCACTCAAAAAAATCAACCAAAAATAAAACATGACTAAATTTACCATTGGTAATGAATACCACGGCTTCACCCTTAATAAAAAAGAGTATATCAAAGAAATAGACTCAATCGTTTATCTGTTTCACCATACCTTGCTTGGTACCCCGACTCTTGCCATAAAAAATTCCGACAGCAATAAGACCTTCTGCATAGGATTTCAAACCATACCTCAGGATTCCACCGGAGTTGCCCATATTCTTGAGCATTCAGTTCTGATGGGCTCGAAAAAATATCCGGTTAAAGATGTTTTTGGCGAAATCAATAAGGGCGGTTTGATGACCTTCTTAAACGCCATGACCGGTTCCGACACAACCTGGTATCCCTTTGCCACCAGAAACAAACAGGAATATTTTAATATCATGGATGTCTATTGTGATGTTACCCTGAACCCTCTCCTGGCAAAATCAACCTTTGAGCAGGAAGGCTGGCATTATCACTTGGAAAACCCTGAGCAACCTCTCCATTATCAGGGAGTGGTTTATAATGAAATGAAAGGTGCTTTTTCTGATCCGTTCAGGCATCTGTTCCATAATCTCTTTAAAGGGCTTATGCCAGGATCAACCTATGCTCATGAATCGGGCGGAGACCCTGAATGTATCCCTGAACTTAATTATGATGCCTTTGTGGATTTTCATAAAAAGCATTATCATCCCTCCAACAGTATGCTCTTCTTTTACGGTGATGCTGATCTTTTAGAAGAGCTGGCCTTTGTCCAGGATAATTTTTTAAATAAATATAAAACCAGCGGGGAAAAAAGCATCATTAACCAGGGAACTCCTGTGCAGGAACCGGTGTTTATTGAAGAAACATACGGAGTTCAGCCCGGTTCAGACTTAAAAAGCAAGACTTTTCTTGCCGTTGGTTCCTTAACCGGAGATATCGGTAATCGCAAACTCAACACAGCCCTCCAGGTGATTGCCAATATTCTGTTCAACTCTGATGCATCCCCGTTAAAAAACAGAATTATTGAGGCCGGATTATGCCATGATTTCGGAGGTTTTTTTGTTAGTGGTTCATCCGCCAAAAGCTTTATGCTGACCTATCTGATTGGCTGTGAACCTGATAAACGGGATAAATTTCTTGAAATTTATAAACAAGCCCTTGCCGATATGGTTGCAAATGGTCTGGATCGGGATCTGGTTCTCTCGGAATTAAACAGATATGAATTTTCTGTCAGAGAAGAGTTGAACAAGCCGCAACGCGGTCTTGAGATGATAACAAAAGCTCTAACTGCCATGAAGTATGGAGCCGACCCCTTTGCAGCCCTTGAAATAGAGCAGCTTTTCAGAGAAATTCGTGCCGAGGCCATGGAGAGAGGTTTTTTTGAAGAAGTAATAAGAGAGCATCTTCTTGATAACCGGGCGACTGCCATTGTTACCCTTAAACCGGATCCGGACAAGATAAGCCAGCAACAGATAAAAGAAAATAAATTGTTAGCTGATCATGCTGATAATATTGGTGCCTATGGATTGGAAAAACTGATGCAACATACCGGAGAACTGATCAAGCTCCAGGCACAAACAAACGATGAAGATACCCTCGCCCTTCTGCCATCCTTGAGCATCAAAGATTTAAACCGGAATTTACCATTTTTCCAGGCCGAAACAAACAATATTGAGGACCAAGAACTCATTATAAGTGAATTAGACACCAATGGCATCGCCTACATTGATATCGGCTTTGACTGTTCAGGACTGAGCTTGGAACTATTGAGTACTTTGGAGATATTTGCGACCATTATTACAGAAATAGGAACAGAGGAACTTGATTTTCAAGCTTTTGCCAAACAGATCAACATCTGTACCGGTGCTTTCAGCCACTCTTTCGCCACCTATCCTGAACAAGAAAACCCGGACATTGCACGCCCTGTCCTTTGGTTGCAGCTCAAGTCCTTATCAGGGTATCTTGAGAAGGCATTAGAGCTGGTCAAAAAGGTTATATGCCGCGTAAACCTGCAAGACCGTCAACGGATAAAAGATATTGTTCAGCGGGAGTTTGCCTGGTTGGAGCATAGTGTCCAGAGTGAAGGTTATAATCTTGCGGCAATTAGAGTGTCTGCTAAACTTGGTATGAGCGGCAAGTACAATGAACAGGTAAGCGGTGCCACAGCATACCTTCATTTAAAAGAATTAGCCGCGAACTATGACCACCATGAAGAACGATTTATTGAAAACCTTGAACAGCTTAAAACACAACTATTGACCAGGGAAAACATTATAACGGCCATCACCGCTCAAAACAAAGATATTGTTGTTTTCAAACAACACCTGAGCACCCTGTTCAAGTCTCTCCCCACGGGAGAGAAACAATCCCAGAGCAGCATCCAGTTCCCTGATTTTCCGGAAAACACAGCTTTTTCAACTTCTGCCGAGGTTGTTTTTAATGTCCAGGGCTGCCGACTCCTTGATAAGGATAGTTACAACGGTTATTTTGAGGTCATGAGAACCTGGCTCTCTCGTGATTATCTTTGGAATACAGTCCGACAGCTTGGCGGAGCCTATGGATGTTTTATTCAGTTCAATCAACTGACCGGCAACCTGGCAATTATCAGTTACCGGGATCCACAGGTCAAGAAAACCTTTGCCGCCTATAATAATATCTGGAAGCAGGTTGAAAATATAGACCTGCCGACCGGAGTACTTAATCAACTTGTCATCGGCACTTACGGCAGTTTTGACCCCCACCAGGGACCAGCCGGTAAAGGAGCTGCAGCCCGCAATGAATACCTTACCGGTATCACTGTGGCAGTTAAACAGCAGCGTATCAAGGAAATTCTGGATTGTCAGCTCAGCCACCTCCGTTCTTTCGGAGCAAACCTGAAAAGACTTGAAGACAACTCATTTATTGCCACCATCGGTAACAGGACAAAGATTGAGGAAAACAGGGAACTGTATGATGTTGTGATTCAGTTATGATGCTTCCTGACTGTTATCTGCTACCCGGTCCCGGTTAGTGGTTGTTTTGTAGTTTTTTTGTAACTTTTCAATAAGTAGGTACAGTCTATGGTTTTGACAAATTACCTTAACAGCATATTGGAAACGGGGCTTTAGCCCCGTCACCTGCTTTAGTCAGGTTAGCGGGACTAAAGTCCCGCCTCCGAATCACCTTGTGCTTAACTTATATTGATCGCTGCCCAGACTTATTGATAAGTTACGTTTTTTTCAGTTAATCAGATAACCTATAGAGATGGGTTTGAAATTAGAGACGGGTTTGAAACCAGTCTCTACCTCAAAAATAAACCATATTGACCAAACCAAAAAACAAGAAATAAAAAACTCGAGTTATGATAAACAGAGAATTGGAAATCACTGTTAACAAAGCAACTCCTGAACAGTTAAAAGCAAAACCTGAACAAACAGCCCTTGGATTTGGCAATTTTTTTACCGATCATATGTTCATTATGGACTGGAACAAGGAAACTGGTTGGCATAACGCCAAAATCCAACCCTACCAGAACTTTTCCATTGATCCTGCTGCTATGGTTTTTCATTACGGGCAGGCAATCTTTGAAGGCTTGAAAGCCTACCGCAACCCCAATGGCGAAATTCTTCTCTTCAGAGCTCAAGATAATTTTGAGCGGATGAACAGTTCCGCAGTCAGGATGTGTATGCCTAAAATCCCGGTGGCTAAGATGCTGCAGGTAATAAAAGCTCTGGTCTATCTTGACCGTGATTGGGTTCCCGTCAATGAAGGAGCTACCCTATATCTCAGACCAACCATGATTGCCACTGAACCTGCTTTGGGATTACGACCTTCAGAGGAGTACTGCTTTTTCATGCTTACCAGCCCGGTGGGAGCTTACTATACTGAAGGTTTTAATCCGGTGAAAATTTATGTGGAAGAGAAATATGTCCGGGCTGTTGCCGGTGGTGTCGGCGAAGCAAAAACCGCCGGAAATTATGCAGCAAGTGTTAAAGCCCTGACCAATGCCCAGCAAAAGGGATACAGTCAGGTACTATGGTTAGATGCATTGGAGCATAAGTATATTGAAGAAGTTGGAACTTCCAATGTTTTTTTTGTTATAAACGATGAGCTGATTACTCCGCCGCTGGCAGGAACCATCCTGCCCGGCATTACCAGAGACTCTGTAATTCAGTTGGCGATGGGCTGGGGGCTTAAAGTTCTACAACGCCCCGTAAGTATTGATGAAATTGTTGAAGCCGCTGGAAGTGGTGAGCTACAGGAAGCCTTTAGCACCGGTACGGCCGCGGTGATTTCCCCATTGGGAGAACTGTCCTACAAGGGAAAAAATATTATTATTAATAACAGGAAAACCGGGCCGGTCTCAAGAAGACTTTTTAATCAATTACAAGATATTCAATTTGGTAGACAGGAGGATACCTATGGGTGGACCCTCAGGGTTTTATAATTCATAAGGTAGGGGGACAGCGGGTGGTGCGTGAACAGCTTATTGAGGCTGTTATGTTAATAATATGTTTATTGTTTTTGGAAAATCACAATGATTTTAAAAAAATATTTCCTTCCCCTTGATTTTTCAACATCCATCCCTATTGTTTTGCAAGTCCAATTGATAGGATATACACATCGTAAATTGATAATTGATAATTCTTGACCATAAAAAATTGTCCTAAAAACAGAGCGTTTTTATAGGGCGTTTACGAGGTCTGTATATTTTTTTGTTTTTGTTTTTTTTCCAGCTTAGGTTGACTGAGTTGGCAGCTGAGTACGATTTTTTTTTCGGCTCAATTATTTTTTTAGTTTAATTTAAAATTTTATTTAAAGAAAGGAGGATTGTCCATGAAAATTCGTCCATTGAATGACCGTATCCTGGTCAAGAGATTGGCAGAAGAGGAAAAAACTGCAGGTGGTATCATCATCCCAGATTCTGCCAAGGAAAAACCGGTCGAAGGTGAAATAGTTGCGGTCGGACCTGGTAAACTGAATGATAACGGTGAGCGAACTGCCATAGACCTCAAGGTCGGCAACAAGGTTCTTTTCTCCAAATACGGAGGAACCGATATCAAATTAGATGGTGAAGATTATCTGATTATGCGTGAGGATGATATCCTTGGAGTTCTTGAGCCGTAACCAGTATAGTTAGACTTTGATTGGCCCACCATTAAGCGAACCATGAAAGCTGGTCGTTGGAGCCATAGGCGGAGCCTGATTGTTAGTTTTCATATAAAGCAAAAATAATAGAGAATTGTACAGGAGATATAAATTATGTCTGCAAAAGAGTTAAGATATGGTGTAAGAGCCCGCGAAGCGATGCTGAGTGGAGTTAATACCCTTGCCAATGCCGTTAAAGTTACCCTCGGCCCCAAGGGTCGTAATGTTCTGATTGAAAAATCATTTGGGGCTCCGGTCATCACCAAGGACGGAGTAACCGTTGCCAAAGAAATAGAGCTTAAGGATAAGTTTGAGAACATGGGTGCCCAGATGGTCAAGGAAGTTGCTTCCAAAACTTCTGATGTCGCCGGTGACGGAACCACCACGGCAACCATACTGGCTCAGTCCATCTATACCGAAGGTGTCAAGCTGGTGGCTGCCGGTTCCAATCCCATGGACATCAAACGAGGCATTGATAAATCAGTTGCAGCCATTGTTGCTGAACTGGCTAACATCGCCAGTCCCACCAAAGAGCAGAAGGAAATTGCTCAGGTAGGAACCATTTCTGCAAACAACGATGAAACCATTGGCAATATCATCGCAGAAGCCATGGATAAGGTCGGCAAAGAAGGGGTAATCACTGTTGAGGAAGCCAAGTCCATGGACACTTCTCTCGATGTGGTTGAAGGTATGCAGTTTGATCGCGGTTATCTATCTCCTTATTTTGTAACTGATCCGGATCGGATGGAAGTCAATATGGAAGAGCCGCTGATTCTCATTAACGAGAAAAAGATCTCCAACATGAAAGACCTCCTCCCCATTCTTGAGGCTGTTGCCAAGATGGGTAAAGCCCTGTTCATTATTGCTGAAGATGTGGACGGCGAAGCCCTTGCCACTCTCGTTGTCAACAAGTTGCGGGGAACCCTGAATATCGCTGCTGTCAAAGCTCCGGGCTTTGGTGATCGTCGCAAGGCCATGCTTGAGGATATTGCCATTCTTACTGGTGGTCAGGTTATCACTGAAGACCTTGGTATTAAACTGGAAAACGTTACTGTCAATGACCTCGGCTCTGCCAAGCGGATTGTTGTCGATAAAGATAATACCACTGTTATTGATGGTGCCGGTGACAAAGATAAACTTGCTGGACGGATTAAGCAGATTCGTACCCATATTGAAGATTCAACCTCTGATTATGATCGTGAAAAACTCCAGGAACGGCTTGCCAAGCTGATTGGTGGAGTTGCGGTTATCAATGTCGGTGCAGCTACCGAAATCGAGATGAAAGAGAAAAAAGCCCGGGTTGAAGATGCACTTAACTCTACCCGTGCAGCGGTTGAGGAAGGTGTTGTTCCCGGTGGCGGTGTGGCATACCTTCGTTGCCTGAAAGTTCTGGATACCTTAAGCCTTGAGGGTGAACAGGAACTGGGTAAAAATATCATCCGTCGGGCCTTAGAAGAGCCTATTCGCCAGATTGCCAACAATGCTGGTCTGGAAGGCTCTGTTATTGTCGAAAAAGTCAAGAATCTTGAAGGTGCAAATGGTTTCAACGCTACCACTGAAGAATATGGCGACCTGATCGAAGACGGGGTTATTGATCCTGCTAAGGTAACTCGTACCGCTCTTCAGAATGCAGCTTCTGTAGCTGGTATGCTGTTGACCACCGAGTGCATGATCGCTGATGAGCCTGAAGAAGAAGGTGCTGGCGGTGGTGCTGGCATGCCTCCAGGCGGCATGGGCGGTATGGGCGGCATGGGTGGAATGGGCGGCATGATGTAATCCCTTTCTGTCATTTTGTCGCAGCCCTTTCTCTGGTTATTTTCTGGGAAAGGGCTTTTTTTTTGCAAGGTGTTGAGAGACTGAAGTTTCCCGCTTTTCAAAGCTTCTTAAACTGCTGTGACACGCCACAGCAGGGGAATGAATTTATTTTTTGCGGTGTTTGCCATGCAACTAACAAAACCCCATTTTATTATTCCTTAACGCACGAATCCTGTCCCTCAAGATAAATATCCAATATTTCAGCAAGATACAATGTTTTGGAAGATTTGCCATAAAAATAAAAGCGGGAAACTTCAGTTGAGAGACAAACACCAGAAGTTAGTTCTGATAGATAAAAATTATGGTAATTATTTAGTTGCAGCCCGAGGTTGTGGGTGTTTGTTCAGCTCGCTGAATAGTTACAGCAGATCCTTAATATTATTGTTGACAAATGAGTAAAAATTTTCCATAATTACAGATTAAAATATTTTTAAAATGTAATATATGGCGATGTAGCTCAGCTGGTTAGAGCACACGGCTCATATCCGTGTTGTCCGGGGTTCAAGTCCCTGCATCGCCACCAAATTACAATCTGAAGTGATTCAGTAAGATATAAAACCCCGAATCCTTACAAGGATTTCGGGGTTTTTACTTTCCGAAGTATTCCAATAAAATATATGTAACTATTCAGCTGCACCCCAAGGTTATGGTAGTTTGTTCAGCTCGCTGGATAGTTACCTATTTCGATAACAAAGTACTTTTGAGGTTACCCATATAAAAGTAAGCGCCACAATAACCCCATCTTTTTTTCTGTAACATTCTTTGGCATAATGGA
>CAYRGM010000066.1:0-9546 GCA_964423765.1 uncultured Desulfobulbaceae bacterium | reverse complement strand
CAACAAACTTACAAAAGCAAAAAAATGAACATACTTGTTATCAGTGATATTCATGGCAATTTCCCCGCCCTCCAGGCAGTTTATAAGGCCTTTCACAACACCTCTTTTGATCTGATTATCAATACTGGAGACTTGACAGTATACGCACCATTTGCCAATGAGGTACTGGACTGGTTGCAAGCAAACAATGTTATTTCAATTCTTGGCAACACGGATATTATAGTGACAGGACTCATCAGAGGCATTGATTTTAAAAAACCGTCAAAACCGGAAAAACGAATCATGTACACCCACACCGTAGAGACCATGAGCGACACTAACAAAGATTATCTATTTACTCTGAAACAAAAAAAAACTATTACCTGTAAAAAATATCGTATTGGTTTGTTCCACGGCAGCCCAGCAGACCCAAATGAGTGTCTTTTTGATACCACACCGCTTAAACGATTTGAAGATTTAGCAGCCACTACTGATTGCGACATAATTATTACCGGTCACTCCCATACACCTTACCAAAGAACAAGCAATGGAGTTCATTTTATTAATCCAGGTTCAGTCGGTCGCATGTTCGATGGTGATCCCAGAGCATCATGTGCGATTTTGCAACTTAAAAAAAAGAATATTTACACAACCCATTATCGTGTTGTCTGGAATGTGAATAAGGTGATCAAAAGGTTTGCCCATTTTAACCTACCGGATATTTATGCCGAAATGTACGAAACCGGTCGCAAGCTCAATTAACAAATGGATATTAAACAATTCAACGGATTTTGGCTCCCCATTAAAAATGGTAGAGGAAAATTCAGGTTAAAAAGTAGAATATTTATTAATCAGCCTTGCAAAAAAATACTGTTTGGAGTTTTATAAAAATATAACATGCGATAGATAATTTTTTATATGGCAGTCAGCCCTCTTTATCAAAGATGACAAACTATTATGTCATCTGGCTTCTGTTATCCGATTTCTGACAACTAATTAGAGGTTTTGATTTTATGGGACACGATAATAAAAAAAAGAAGAACGAAAATAAAAAACAAGCGGATTCCTCTCCGCTCACGCTCAGTGTAAATTTACTTGAAGGCACCGCACTCAAGCATATAAACAAAAAAGAAGGGGATGACCGCTGTAGTGTCTGGGTAAAAACTTCTCATCTCGCCTATGAAGCGGAGTTGAAGAAACTGCAGATAGAACTGATGAAACTGCAGAAACACATGTCTAACACTGGCATGAGAATACTGGCTATTTTTGAGGGGCGGGACGCTGCCGGCAAAGGCGGAACCATTAAAAGAATTAATGAATTTCTCAATCCCAGACACGCCAAGGTCGTTGCCTTGTCAAAACCAAACGACAAGGAAGTGACGCAATGGTATTTTCAACGCTATGTTCCACACCTGCCCGCATCCGGTGAACTTATTCTGTTTGATCGCTCATGGTACAATCGTGCCATGGTGGAACCGGTTATGAACTTTTGTACTGATGAACAGCATAAAAGGTTTTTAAAAGATGTGCCCTTGTTCGAAGATATGCTCGTAAAAGATGGAATAACACTGTTTAAGTTCTATTTCTCTGTTTCCAGGAACGAACAGAACAAACGATTTGAAGCCAGAAAAACAGATCCTCTGAAACAGTACAAGCTTTCCCCTGTTGATAACCTCGCTCAAAAGTACTGGGATAAGTATAGTGTCAAAAAATTTCAGATGCTCAATGAATCAAACAGGACCCAGTCTCCATGGATCATTATTCGTTCCGATGTGAAAAAACGGGCAAGGATCAACTGTATTAAATATCTCCTTGCCAAGGTCGATTATGAAGATAAAATCCCCGATGAAGAACTGGTCTTTGATCCTGAGATAATAATTTCCGGTATAGAAGAAATTAAACATATGGAACAGAACCTTTTTCAGCCCCAAGCTTTAAGGGGATAATCGGCATGGCTGGACTTGATTTACCACCTAAGGAGTTGTTACGAAATAAATAACTCATTGTTTTCGCATCCCCTGATTCAGGTCATCTTTAACCAGCTCCTTAATTCAATTTACCACAGCATTTTTTATACTTCTTCCCTGAATCACAGGGGCAGGGAGCGTTTCGTCCTACTTTATCCTCATTGCGACGCAGGGGCTGGCGTTCAGGAGCGGTCGTTGTCCCGCCTGAAGTTCGGCTCGACATTGCCAGTTCCCGCTCCCGTTCCTGCCTATGTTCTTCTTCCAACCGTTCAATTTCCTCCTTCTGCATAACCTGCACCCGAAACAATGCCGACACAGTCCGCTGCTTCATTGTTTCTGTCATAGTTGTGAACAAATTGAATCCTTCCCTTTTATATTCATCAAGAGGATTTTTCTGCCCATAACCACGCAGACCAATGCCCTCTTTTAAGTGATCCATATTAAGCAGATGCTCCTTCCAAATAGTATCAACCATCTGGAGAGTAATCATTCTCTCCAGATAACGCATCTGCTCCGCCCCGTTTACTTCTTCTTGACGGCTGTACCTGTCTTTCACTATCTTTTCAAGTTTTTCCAGTAACTCTTTCCGGTTCAAGTCGGTCCGCTCAGTCTTGTTCCAAGTCAAATCAATATTAAACCCTTCTGCAACCCGTTCATTAAAAGGCTGCCACTCCCAATCTTCAGAAGGAATTTTATCCTGGACAACTTCATCAACCACATCATCAACAAATTCCCCGATCATATCTTCAATTATAGGTTTCATGTCGTCGTCTCCCTGAAGAACTTCCCGACGCTGACCGTATATAACCTCCCGCTGCATGTTCATGACATCGTCATACTCAAGGAGATGCTTACGAGTATCAAAATGATGCCCCTCCACCTTGCGCTGAGCATTTTCAATGGCCTTGGAAATCATGGAATGTTCAATGGGCTCGTCATCCTCCATACCAAGTTTATCCATAATTCCAGAAATTCGTTTTGAACCGAATATCCGCAGAAGGTCATCCTCAAGAGAGAGAAAAAACCTGGAAGAACCAGGGTCCCCCTGACGGCCGGAACGGCCCCGGAGCTGATTATCAATACGGCGACTCTCATGTCTGCTGGTCCCAAGAATATGGAGTCCCCCCAGCTCACACACCCCTTCACCAAGTTTAATATCCGTACCGCGACCTGCCATATTGGTGGCAATGGTTACCTTACCCGGCTGCCCGGCGGATGCAATGATTTCAGCTTCCCGCTCATGATGCTTGGCATTTAATACCTCGTGGGGAACTTTTTCCTTAACCAGCATCTCAGCAATTTGCTCAGAGACATCAATGGAAATAGTTCCCACCAAGACCGGCTGTTTACTGGTATGTAAATCTTTTATCTCCTGGACAATGGCACTATACTTTGCCTTTTCATTCTTGTAGATTACATCTGGAAAATCTCTTCTTATCATATCCTGATGAGTGGGAATAACCACCACATCAAGATTGTAAATCTTTTTAAATTCAGGAGCTTCGGTCTCCGCAGTACCGGTCATGCCCGCCAATCTATCATACATACGGAAATAATTCTGGAATGTAATAGAGGCAAGTGTTTGATTTTCCTTCTCAATGTTCACTCCCTCCTTTGCCTCAAGAGCTTGGTGCAACCCATCTGAAAAACGACGCCCTTCCATGGTTCGCCCGGTAAACTCATCAACAATAACCACCTGACCATTGGTAACGATATAGTCCACATCCCGCTGGAAAAGAACATGGGCTTTCAAAGCCTGGGTGGCATGATGAAGATGATTGATATTTCCTGGATCATAGAGATTTTCTACTTCAAGCAGTTCTTCAGCCAGCACAACACCTTCATCGGTGAACATTGCCTGTCTGGTTTTTTCATCCCTGGTGTAATGCTGTTCTGGGTTGAAATGCTTCATTATCCGGTTAACCTTGACATACATCTCCGTGGACATTTCGGCAGGACCGGAAATAATCAGCGGTGTCCTCGCTTCATCAACAAGAATTGAATCGACCTCATCAACAATGGCATAGTTAAACCCGCGCTGGCAAAAGTCTTCCACAGCAAATTTCATATTATCACGCAGATAGTCAAAGCCAAACTCATTATTGGTGCCATAAGTGACATCAGAACCATAGGCAGTGCGACGGGCATTATCATCCATCTCATGGATGATAAATCCGGTCTTCAAGCCAAGAAATCGATACAGACCTCCCATCCACTCCACATCTCTTTTGGCGAGATAATCATTAACGGTGACCACATGGACACCTTTACCGGATAAAGCATTCAAATATACCGCGGCTGTGGAGGTCAGGGTCTTGCCTTCACCGGTTTTCATCTCGGCGATTTGTCCATTATGAAGAACAATGGCACCAATGAGCTGAACATCATAATGCCGCTCACCCAATACCCGTTTTGCGGCTTCCCGCACAACCGCAAATGTTTCAGGAAGCAGACTGTCAAGGGGTTCCCCTTTGTCAACCCGCTCTCTGAACTCAATGGTTTTTGCTGCCAACTGTTCATCGCTGAGCGATTCAACCAATGATTCCAGTTGGTTAATCCTGACAACAGTTTTGCCAAGCAGTTTGATTATTCTATCATTTTTATTGCCAAAAACTTTGGTTATTGCATTTGCAAACATACTTTTATCTCCACCAGCAGGGAATTACCCAGCAATATTGTCTATATTTTATCTTTTATCTTTTATCTTTACTCTTACCTGTTTTTTTCTTTTTGGGTTGTTTTTTTGCCTTTACTGTGCCTTGCCACATCAACGCCTCTTCATCACAATCGGGAAATTTAGGACAATTCAAGCAATCACTCCATATTTTATGAGGCAACTCCCGTTTATCCTTATCAAAGAAACCAAATTTTCTAAAAAAATCAGCCTGATATGTCAGGACAAAAACCTGGCTTATTTCAAGTCTCTCCGCTTCATCAAGACATCTCATGACAAGTGCTTTTCCCACTCCATTACCCTGCACTCCCTGACCAACGGCAAGGGAACGGATTTCCGCCAGATTATCCCAACAGATATGCAGAGAACAAACCCCCTGAACCCCAGACCTATCATAATAAACAACAAAATCCCGTAACTGATCATATAAAGAGCTTATGGAGCGGCCAAGAAGAAGCCCCTGGTCAGCAAAATCCTGTAATAGAACATGTATTTCCCGAATATCACTCATTCTGGCTGGTCTGATGATACCTTTTTTATTTTTATTCTTCATTCACATCGCTGCCGTTATCAGAGGACAGATGACAGAGGCCAGAATAATTTGTCGCCTTTGGCGAAGGAATATGGGCTGCCATATGGATAATCTTATATTTTTCCTGCTCGTTATATTTTTGGTAACCGTTTCACCATCATGACAACTGATTAACTGCGGCGTTTTTTTACCTGCCAATAACTTGTTTCCGGTTATCCGGATGAATTACGGGGAGATCGTTTGATGTGGATATTTTTTTTGACTGGTTTATGTTTAACTGAACAAGATTATCATTAACAGTAGGAAAAAGAATTGTCTGACCAGCCCATATACCAAGCAGAAACATCCATAGGAAAAGGCAGCAACAGACAACAGTAATCCCTGCAAACCCGGTAAAACCTAACTGAAAGTTAAATCTTTTTTGCTTTTTTCTTATTGTTCCTGCCGGTTTCTTTTTTCTCGCTGCCATGGTTAAGGTAAGCCCCGCCGTCCTACATTTTTTCAGGAGCAGTCAGACCAACCATGGTCAAACCATTATAGATTACAGTTCTGATACCAAGGCAAAGATACAGTCTACTAATAGTTAAAGATTGATCTTCTCCCAAAACTTTATGCTTATTATAATAACGATGAAATTCTCCGGCAAGCTCCATAAGAAAAAAAATTATTCGATGGGGTGCCAGATCACGAGCCGCCCCGACCACAAGAGACGGATATTCAGCCATACTTTTCAGCAAAGCTAACTCTTCCGGTTCGTCAAGCAGGAGGATGTTTGCCCCGGTTATACTGTCAATATCAATCTGTTGTTCAGCCGCCATCCTCAACATGGAGCAAAGTCTGGCATGGGCATACTGGACATAATAAACCGGATTTTCCTGACTTTGACTTGTGGCCAGATCAAGATCAAACTCCAGCTGACTATCAGGCTTGCGCATAAGAAAGAAAAAACGCAGAGCATCAACTCCAACCTCGTCAACCAGTTCATCCACAGTTACAAAAGTGGCCGTGCGAGTGGACATCTTTACCTGTTTATTGCCCCGCATTAAAGTCACAAATTGATGGAGGATGACTGTAACCTTGGTATCATCAAGTTCCAAAGCCCGGATACCGGCCATGACATCAGGGACAGTAGCAATATGATCTGCCCCGAAAACATCAATCATCCACTCATAACCACGCCGAAATTTTTCCCGGTGATAAGCTATATCCGGCAGGCGATAAGTAGGTTCACCACTGCTTTTTATGATAACCCGGTCCTGTGCCTGACCCAACTCACTGGTTTTAAACCAGGTGGCACCATCTTTTTCATAAATCAGATTTTTGCTGTGCAGACGGGCAACCACATCATCAATCAGACCATTTTTATAGAGAGTATGCTCATTGAAATAAGAATCAAAAATGATCCCGATTCTCTTAAGAGTTGTGTCAATGTCAGTAAAAATATCTTTCTGAGCCCGGTCTTTGAAAAACTCAATATTCTTATCTTTAAGAGTATCCCCATACTCATCCTTCAAACTCCCGGCTATCTCATAAATATAATCACCTTGGTACCCATCCTCCGGAAACTCTCCGGCAAGACTTAAGAGATCAAGATAACGAGCCTTTGTCGAGGCACCCAATACCCGCATCTGCCGACCGGCATCATTAAAATAATATTCTTTATCAACAACATAACCAACTGCGACAAGAAGACGAGCAATGCTATCACCAAGAATGGCGTTACGGCCATGACCAACAGAAAGAGGACCAGTGGGATTGGCACTGACAAACTCAACCAATACTTTTTTTCCTTTGCCCAAATCAGATAAGCCAAACTTTTCTCCCTGAGCAACTATCTCCGGCAGCACGGTTGTCCAAACAGAAGGTTTAAGGAAAAAATTAATAAATCCAGGACCGGCAACTTCCACCTTAGCCAACAGCTCATCGTCACCAGCAACAATCCGAATAAACTGACCAGCTATTTCCCTTGGATTTCGTTTTTCAATACCGGCAATCACCAAGGCCAGATTGGTGGAAAAACCTCCCTGCCCCTCCCGTTTTGGCACTTCTACTGTATAATTTCCTGCAGCCTGATGCGACCATAATTTCTGCTCAACCCCCTGCCTGAAACAACGATCAACCAGTTCCTTGAGTTGTGACTTAATCATTTGTTTTTTATTATTTTATTGTAACCTGAGTTGAGAGATTTTTTAACTTGCTTAACCGGTCTCATCTGCCGTCCTCTTAAACTGCCTGGATTTGGCAGAGCGGGTTTCAAACCCGTCTTCACGGTAGCACACACCGGCATGGCTGATGGTTGCGGTGGGAGACGGGTTTTAAACCCGTCTCTACGGTGGCGGTGATTAACACCTACTTTGATTTGATAACTGGTTTATTTTTGCTAACAACGGGTTTGAAATCCATCTCTACAGTTGTCTGCTTATTTTACGATGTCTGTTATAGCTATTCAATGTAAAGAATAAAGGGTGCCTTGAAAAATTAGAATTTTCATTCAAAATCGAGGCAAAAGAAAAATTTTACCGCAGGCATATAGTTAATATTCCGAGGATAAAATTTTTCTTGCAACAAATAGTTTGGGCGAAAAGGCAATTTCTCAAGGTAGCCTAAAGACTCAATCAACAAACTCCCTTTTATTGCAATGTCCAAACAGACAAAGAACCTCATAGGAAATGGTCTCCATCCAGAGAGCTATTTCATTGGCCGTTATCCGTTCTACCCCTTGTTTGCCCAAAAGGACGACATCATCGCCTGCCTGCACAAAATCGAGATCAGTCACATCAACAAGGGTCAAGTTCATGGAAATACGACCAACCACCGGAACTCTCCGCCCCCTAATCAGCACAAAGCTCCGATTGGAAAGTTTTCGCAAGTAACCATTTTCATAGCCAACCGGCAACACTGCCAACCTTGTTCTCCTGCTGGTTACAAAACTATGCCCATAACCAAGACCGGTTCCCTCCGGAACCGTCCTTACCTGAATTACTCTACTGACAAAACTCATGACTGGGCACAACTCCTGCTCAAGAGCAACTCCAGTCTGCCCGATCCCGCCCGCTGCATAGCCGTACAAAGAAATACCAGGACGAACCATATCCATGCTTGAACCGGGAATCCCAAACAAGGCCCCAGAATTAGCAATATGATGACATGGTTTATCTCTTGCAGTGTAATCGGAATTTAGTTGACCCACCGCCTCCTGGAAAACTCTCAATGTCTTGATATTGGCAGGATTTCCCCGATCATCGGCCATGGGAAAATGAGCCATAATTCCCGCAAGCCGCAAGCCTTGAGTTTTTTCTATAATTTTCACAAGTCTGGGAAGTTCAGTCGGCAGGCATCCCTGCCGCCCCATACCAGCATCAACATTAATATGTACCGGCAAAGGTTGCCGGCAATGGTTAGTGTGAATGGCAATAGCGTTGACCTGATCAACATCAACCAACATCGGAGTTAAATTATATTCAATTATAGCCGGGAACAACTCTGCCAAGGATACCGATAAAATAAATATTGGCTGTTTAACCCCGCTACATCGAAGGTTAACCCCTTCCACTACTTCTGCCACACCAAAGGCAGCGGCTCCACATTCTGAAAATATCCTGGCACACTCAACCATGCCATGCCCATAAGCATCAGCCTTGACCATGGCCATAACATCTGAATCACCAGCCTGTTTAAGGCAAATGTGAAAATTATAGCTTAAGGCACGGCGGCTTACCATCACCCTGTTAAACGACTCAAACTCAACCATTACCTTCTCTTGCCATGCTTATACAGACAACACCAACCATACCTGCTGGAGAACAATATACCCCAGCCAATGGCTACGTACAGCACCCCTATTGCAGGACAGGGGTTAGTCAGCTCCTGCATGGTCAAGCCAAAAACAATCATCAGAGCAATCAGTATCCAGGTCCTGACAGAAAAAATATAAACTATTTTTTGATTTTCATGAAACTGCTTGATACGGGTAATAGAACAAGCAAAACTTTTATCTAAAAATAAAACTGACTTCAAAAAACCAAAGAATAAACCAAGGATAATGACTACCCATTCATATCCTGTCCCCTTCCAGCCCCACCCTTTAACAAGAAGCATTCCCCCGACAGCTGTCCAGAGCAAGGTGGCAAGTACAAGAAGGGTTAATCGAGAAACTTTATAATCTAATAAAATTGAGATTGGCTTCACTACCTTTTACCTAAGTTGAGCGATTTTAAACTTAGGGTTCGGAAAGAAATAACTTGGTTATTTCTTTCCGAACCCTTAATCTGCACTGATCTCTTACACACCAAGACTTCTAAGGAAACCCTCAACAGACCAACGGGTATGCCTGCGGTTTTCTTAGAAGCCTTGGCACACAAGATATCGGAGTCTCGCTTCGCTCGCTGACCTAG
>CAYRGM010000065.1:0-9782 GCA_964423765.1 uncultured Desulfobulbaceae bacterium | reverse complement strand
GGCAGTACAGGCTGGCACGCATTCATCAGGAACGACTTGTTAAGGCTATGGGGAAAATGAAAGCCGCAGACTGTCTTAAAACCAGGATAATTGATGGCACCGGAGGTCTGGGCAGGGATAGCTTCATTCTTGCTGGAGCAGGTTTTCAGGTTACCATCTTTGAGCGCAACCCCATTATTGCCGCCCTGTTATCCGACGGCCTGAAACGGGCCTTGCAAGAACCTGCAATTCAACAAATAGCAAAACGCATCTGCCTGATAAAAAAAGATTTTCTGTTTTTTCTTTTATTTTCCTCCACCATGGCAGAAGTTAACCCGCCTGATATAATCTACCTTGATCCCATGTTTGTCGAAACAAACAGCAAGGCTCTGGTCAAAAAAGAACTGCAGATGATTCAACAGATAGTTGGCAAAGAGCATGACGGCAATCAACTGTTTGCCATGGCTATGAAGCATGCCCGCAAACGGGTGGTGGTAAAAAGAGCAACAAACGGAGATTGGCTGACGCCCCATCCGCCCTCATATTCAACCGCAGGTAAGACCATCCGTTTTGACATTTATCTTGCTCCGTAAAAATTTAAAATTAATTTATGATGGATTCGTAAAAAGTCAGATTTGTCTTGATATCGTCATTCCGGCGAAGGACGGAATCAAATTAATTCAATAGGTTATGGATACCGGATCAGATAAGCGCAGACTTCGAGTCCGGCATGACGACCATGGGACTTTTTACGAGACCATCAATTTATTACAGACCTCATAAACTCCCTCTAAAAAGACCTTGTTTTGGGGACAATTTTCTTTACCAAAAGAGCATTATCTTCCCGCAACAGCAGATAAATATTGCCAGTTATCCATTTATTTCGTTCCCTGCGAATTTTTTCTTTTTTCCTTTTGAGTATGGCAAAACCTGCAAGATGGGCAAGCCCATGGATATAATCAGGATGATGTCCATAACGACCGGTCTTATACAACTGGTAATCTGTTTTTTCACTTTGTTCTGTTGAAAAACAAAAAATCCCCCCTCTGATTAGACAATTCCCGGCCGCCTGAAACAAAGGCTCAAGATCACCGAGGTAGGTCAGAACATCAGCGGCAACAAGCAGGTCCACAGGCTGTGCCATTGTCTTCATAAACTCAACCACATCGCCAACCACAAGGATATCATAGCAACCCTTTGCCCTGGCCTTGGCAATCATCTTTTCTGATAAATCTACCCCGGTCATGGTCCGGACAAAATCAGCTAAAGCCAGTCCAGCAAGACCGGTTCCGCAACCAAGATCAAGCATGTTTTTTTTATTATCCCCGCTCCCGATAACTTCAGCAATCATTTCCCGCAACAGTTCTGGCACCCGGTAGTTGAGGTTTTCCAGCAGATCATGCTCGAAATCTGCACTATACCCATCAAAAAGCTGAGAGACATAGCCGGGCGGCGGAGAGGTTGGACCATCGCCCTTTAGGGCAGCCAGCATATATATGGCTGCCTCATCTCCGGGACGCAGTTCAAGAAGTCGGAGGTAGATAACGGCAGCCTGTTCATAATTCCCGCCAAGATGTAGGCAGCAGGCAAGATTACTTAAAGCCGGAGCATGGTCTTTCTCCAGGGAAATTGTCTTTTCAAAAGCTGCCCTGGCCTTTTTAATCTCACCAGCGGCACGATAACAACAACCAAGGTTATAAAAGGTGTCTGAATTATCAGGTTGTAGAGCCAGTGCTTTTTTATAAGCATCTTCGGCAATATCGTATTCTCCGTGCTGTCTGGCAGCAAGCCCGAAATTAAACCAGTAATCGGGATCATCTGGATTATACCGGACGGCAAGAGCAAAGGCCGCCATTGATTGCCGATATTCTGCCAGTTCATACAGAGCCAGCCCCAGATTATAATTGATCAGGTCGGCATCGGGAATCTGGTTTAAAATTTTCTGGTACAAGACCACAGCTTCCATAAACTTTTTTTGTTCATGCAGTTCAAGGGCATGGGCATAAAACCCTTGCAACCGGACCCGGTTTTTTTGATTATTTTTATTCATTCATTATGGCTCGGCTCAATCCCCTGCTTGAGTAAACATAACCTTAAGGGTGCCTTGAAAAATTAGAATTTTCGTTCAAAATCGAGGCGCAAGAAAAATTTTACCGCAGGCATATAGTTAATATTCCGAGGATAAAATTTTTCTTGCAACAAAGAGTTTGGGCGAAAAGGCAATTTTTCAAGGTAGCCTTAACAAAGCGGACATTTATGGAACTCAGTCACCCTACACCAAGGAGCTATCCGCAAATAACTTGAACATCTCGCATCTCATCTTCAGACCATTTCTGACCGATATTCAATCACAAAGTCCTCAGTGTAGCCCAACTACGCTTGCATCTTTGCTCAATTCAATCTGTCCAATAATAGGTGAAACTCAAACAAAAAACTGCATTTTAAAAACAACATTTTACTTGATATCAACCGAAAGATATCCATACATAATAAGTTAAAAAATCGCGCAACTTAGGCATGGAGAATTATTTATCATAATTTCAACTAACTTGGTTGACAAGTCAAAAAAAAACAAATTAAATCATAATATATAATACCCTGTCAGGTTTTATATATAAAATCGTTTTGAAAATACAAAACAATTTACAAGAGAAACAGGGCACTTTTACAAATAAACACTAACAGTACAAAGGAGAAAGTCAGTCATGCTTAAACAAGGTCCAGACCATCAACCCTGACTGGTTTGCTGATCATGCCTTGGGCGATAGAGATATTATCGAAGAAGACGGGGGGAAATTCCCACTATATCTCCCTGTCATAGCTCTGACCACCCCTTGCCGGTGATGAAGATGTGGCAATGGGCAAGAAGGCTGTAGGAATTGACGAATATCATATCAAGCTGGATAAGGAACGGCTGATGGAATGTGTGCATCGTTATGTTAAAGAGATGACTGCGATGGCATGAAGTTAATAATTGATAATTAGAAAAAAAGGAGATAATTAATGAATTTTATCCAGAAATACACCCCAAAAACTCTACGAAACAAGTTAGTTCTCGCACTGGGAAGCATGATAATCCTGACCATTGCCATTGCCCAACCAACAATTTCTTATTTTACTAAGAAACAGTTTTATGAAAACCAGACAGTAAAAGTTACCAACATTCTTAAAGAAGCTCATTATATATTGTTATTAACCCCTATTGAAAGAGTAAAAATGCTGTCTTATACAATCAGCATGCTGCCGAAAGTACAACTGAGTATGGCTAGAAGTGACAGGGGTGGTTTGCTCACATTTACCATGCCCATATACAAGCAATTACAAAAAAAAATGGACCTCAATGTCTTTCATTTTCATCAGACCCCTGCAGTTTCATTTCTCCGCCTTCATAACCCTGAAAAATTTGGTGATAATCTTGCATCTTTCCGCCATACAGTCACCAAGGTCAACCGAGAAGAAAAATCTGTGGCAGGCATTGAAAAGGGAAAGGCAGGAATTTCCATCCGGGCTGTCGTTCCTGTTTTCAACCATGGAAGACATGTTGGCTCAGTGGAGTTCGGGGCACCAATCAATAATCAAGCAGCCCAAAGGGCAAAACAAGTAATTAATGCTGACATTGCACTAATCACTCCTGAGGGAGACAGGTTTATCTATCTTGCGCAAAGCCATGAACTCACTATTCCTGTTAGGAAGTATCCTTTTTTTAGAAAGGTCATGGCTCAGGAAGAAATTATAGTTAGACAAGTGAATAAAGATAACCGCAACCTATTAAATGCTTATATGCCTATCAAAAATCATTCAGGTAACAGTATTGCTGTGCTGTCAATCCCCTATGATGTCACCACTGAGTTGGCAGCAATTGAAAGGCATGCTACCTATATCACCCTTGTCATTGTCACTTCTTTGATGACTGCCATGGCTGTACTGTTTTTATTTTTTCAATTTTTTATAAACCGACCTCTTACCAATATTCGCACCATTCTAAAAAAAGCCAGTCAGGGCGAATTAAATCAAGCCGCTATTAAAACAATATCCCAGGAAACAAAAGATGATACAAAACAAAATGAATTTGCTGAGTTGACCAGCCATACGGCTGCATTTATTGACCAAATCAGGCGAATGATCCAAGATATCATCGTAAAGAATGAAATGCTCAGCAGCTCGGCCAATGTCCTGACAAACCTCTCAGAACAGATGGATGAGAGTGCCAGGGATACTGCCGGCCGCTCAGATAATGTTGCCGGGGCAGCTGAGGAGATGAGCGTTAACATGATCGATGTCGCCGCCGCTACCGAGCAGGCTGCTGCCAATGTCAATCTGATGGGTTCTGCCACAGAAGAAATCAATAATACAGTGAACGATATCCGTAATTCAACTGCCGAAGCAAAAGAGATAACCGGAAAGGCAGTTCAGGAGGCTGGTGATATTTCAGCACAAGTTGATGAACTCGGTATCTCCGCCCAGGATATCGGCAAGGTTACAGAAACAATTAATGAAATATCCTCTCAGACCAATCTGCTGGCTTTAAATGCCACCATTGAGGCGGCCAGGGCCGGAGAGGCTGGTAAAGGATTTGCGGTTGTTGCCAACGAAATCAAGGAGCTTGCCAAACAAACCGCTGATGCCACCGGTGAAATAAAAAACCGGATTGAGTCCATTCAAAACTCTACCTCAAAAACAGTGAGCGGCATTAAACAGATAACCGTCATCATCAATGAAATCAATACGATTGTCTCGAACATCTCCCATGCCCTTGAAGAACAGGCCGCCAGCATGGATGAGCTAACCACCAACATCCAGCAGGCTGGAGAAGGAATCGGGGAGGTTGCTGAAAAAGTTGCCCATAGCTCCGTGGCTTCCCGGGAAATTGCTGAAGATATCGCCCAGGTCAAACAATCTGGCGATAAAATAACCAGCAGCAGTGAGCAGATCAAAACAAAGGCTCTGGATTTGGAAAAGATTTCTGACAGCCTGAGCAGTTTAACAAATCAGTTCAAGACATAACTTACCAACTTATCAACCCACATAGTCTATGAGAATATTGACCGGTCATTAACCACCTATGTCAGGGGTAGGTGTCTTGTTAAAAGTTGCCCCGGTCTTGTCAATCGCACCGGCGGCACGATAACAACAACCAAGGTTATAAAAGGTGTCTGAATTATCAGGTTGTAGAGCCAGTGCTTTTTTATAAGCATCTTCGGCAATATCGTATTCTCCGTGCTGTCTGGCAGCAAGCCCGAAATTAAACCAGTAATCGGGATCATCTGGATTATACCGGACGGCAAGAGCAAAGGCCGCCATTGATTGCCGATATTCTGCCAGTTCATACAGAGCCAGCCCCAGATTATAATTGATCAGGTCGGCATCGGGAATCTGGTTTAAAATTTTCTGGTACAAGACCACAGCTTCCATGAACTTTTTTTGTTCATGCAGTTCAAGGGCATGGGCATAAAACCCTTGTAGCCGTACCCGGTTTTCTTGATCATTCATATTGATTTTATCATATAATACCACCCTGATACAGAGTGGATACCTTGTTTTCCGTCACGGATTCAGGATTATGGTTAGGTTCAATCCGCTGCTTTAGCAAACAGCAGGATATCCGGTGGGCCGGCCGGCCATCATCAAGATAAATTATATTAGCTGGCTGGAGCAGCTTGTTCATCACGCATCCTTCAGCAATCTCAAGGTTAAAGAATTTATCCTCATTCAAGCCTTGCCTGGCGATTAAGCGGTTATCTTCCATTTGAAAACTATGGATTGGATAATCTTCACAGAGCGGACATTGATAGACCCGGCCATTGGGAAAAATAAAATAATTTTCCGCAACCATACCGGCACATTGAAAGATCTCATCCGGCTCAAGATAAACTTTTGGCCAGGTAACCGAAATGCCAAGTGCGGCCGCCCGTGCCGCCACTTCAGGAACAACAGCCAACCATTGTGCAGGATCAACCTGCCAGGGTGTTTCAGGAGATGGAGAACCGGTAGCTGATTTACCTCGTAAGCCAATCACCTGAATAAAAAATCTATCCACTCCCAGATGGCTGACCAGTTCAGGCATTTGGTGCAGATGCTCTATATTCAACCCGGAAACCGTATAGATCAGACTGGTTTTAAACCCGGAGTCAACCGCTTTTCTAATGTTTTGCGTGCAGATATCAAACACACCCTCCCCCCGGATGGGATCGTTTACCCCAGCATCCGGACCATCCAGACTAAAACTGAGAAAATCAAGCTCTGAGGGGCTGACCCGGTTCAAAAGATCATGAAACAGAAAACCATTGGAATCCACAGTTACATGATAATTCATATCCTTTGCCCGGCGGATAATCTCCGCCAGCTCAGGATGAAGGGTCGGCTCACCGCCAAGGAGAATCAGATTAGTTGCTTGTTCAGAGCGGGCAAAACATTGCAGCCAGCTCAGGATAGTATCCAGCTCAAGCATTTTACTGCCATGCTGTTTGGGGTTGATATAGCAATGACTGCATTTCAGGTTGCAACCGGTCAGGATATGAAAAAACACATTTCTTTCGCCGGGACTGAACCTGACGGTACGCATTTTCTTGGCAGTAATCATAATGTTGGCTGCAATGTATAATATTGCGTTTCGTTAAGACAGTGACATCAATACATATTACTAATATCGTAGTAACTATTCAGCGAGATGAACAAACCTCCATAAACTTGGGCTATAACTGTTCAGATGTGCTTCACGGAGTCTCGTTCCTCGCTTATTTCTCTCTGGAGGCAAAACGAAGACAGGGCGAGCCTGAGCTTTCGTACACCAGTAAGGCAGGCACCTGACTGCTTTTAAACCCATAGGCACGACATCCCCTTGGTCTGGCAGGATCCCAGGTAACAAAAAAATGCCTGCACTTCAAACAGGGCGGGTGCTTTATCTTTACTTGCGATTCTGCCATTATTAGCTTCGATAATCGGCATTAATGGAGATATACTCTCCGGTAAGATCGCAGGTCATCATCTCAGCAGATTCCGTACCCTCATTAAGTGTAACTCTGAGCATAAATTTATCTTTTTTCATCACCCGAGCCGCCATTTTCTCTGCTTCAATCCCTAAACCCATGCCCTTGTCCACCATCTGAGCCTCATCAAAAAAAATAGAAACCCTGTCTTCCTGAAAACGACATTCAGACCTGCCAAGAGCTGCCATGATTCTTCCCCAATTTGGATCTTCACCAAAAAAAGCGGTTTTCACTAAAGGTGAATTTGCGATGGTTCTCGCCGCAGCAACAGCTTCAACTATTTCTCTTGCTCCTTCAACCCGAATGGTTACGACCTTGGTTGCACCTTCACCATCAGCAACAACCATGGCTGCCAGTTTCTGCAAAACAGCATGAACAGCCTGGGAAAAAATCTTTACTCCACCATGGTTATCCTCATCCAGCCACTTATTGTCCGCGGCACCATTTGCCATGATCAAAACCATATCGTTGGTAGAAGTATCACCATCAACAGTGATCCGGTTAAAACTCGCATCCACACCTGTGGTGACAATATCTTTTAACACCGGAAAAACAATTCTGGCATCAGTAACTACAAAACAGAGCATGGTTGCCATATTGGGCATAATCATCCCTGAGCCTTTGCAAACACCAAAAACTGATACCTCAACCCCATCTATAACAACTCTTTCCTCCGCCATTTTGGCAACCTTGTCAGTGGTCATTATCGCCCTAGCAAAATCAGCAAAACCATCTTCAGAAAGAGAACCGATCAACTCCGGCATGACCCTGACAAAGGGTTCACTGCTTAAAGGCTCTCCAATTACCCCGGTTGATGCCACCTGCACAAGATCTTCGTCGATTTTCAATTGTTTTGCGACAATACTGCTCACCACAAGGGCTGTCTCCATCCCCTGTTTTCCGGTACAGGCATTGGCATTACCGCTGTTCACCAATACTGCCTGGGACTGCCCCCGACCAAGCCGTTCCAGACAAAGACGAACAGGGGCAGCTTTAATCCGATTGGTGGTAAATACTCCTGCAGTTACCGCCGGACGGTCTGAATAAATAAGACCAAGATCCAGCCGGTCCGGATAACGAATACCAGCCTCAACCGCAGCCGCAAAGAATCCTCTTACCTTCATACTCTCTCCTTTTTGTATTTTTATATTTAAACAAAACAAGTTTACCTGTAATATAACTATTGAATCAAACAGTTGTAAAAAACATAACTATTCAGTTGCACTCCATCTCCGCCCATTTCGCTGAATAGTTACTAAAAAACAATCATATCGTCCCTACCCAATTAATGAATGAACTCAGCTGGATTATCACTATTTCCATCTTTATTGCTGACTTGGCTCTCCGCATTGGTTTATCCATTCGCACTATAATGCGCAAACAGGCGGTAGCTGTTACCTTCGCCTGGTTAGTGGTCATTCTGATGATACCGTTTTTCGGAGCTATGATCTACCTGCTCCTCGGGGAAAATCGTCTCGGAGAACGACGGGCAAAACGAGCCTCCATGTGGGTACCAATCATTATTCAATTAGTCAAAGGGTACAAACAACAAGCCTTTAACAATTGGGAGAGCTTGAGCCAGCAATGTGAACCAATTCATAAGCAGGTTGACACCGCCATAGGTATCCCAACCATGCCCGACAATAAACTAACCCTGATAGATAACAGCGACACTTTTTTCAGACGATTAATTACTGACATTAACCATGCCACATCAACCTGTTTCCTGGAATTTTTTATCTGGCATAACGGCGGATTAGCCGATAAAGTGGGGGATGCTTTAAAAAAAGCCCATGATCGGGGAGTATGTTGCCGAATATTGGTGGATTCCATCGGCAGCAAAGAATTTCTTGCCAGTGATAAATGCCGAAAACTACGGGAACACGGGATATGTATCACGGAGTCCCTGCCGGCTGGTATATTCAGGGCATTATTTGTTCGGATTGATCTTCGTAATCATCGAAAAATAATCTCTATTGATAATCGTATCGGTTATACCGGCAGTCAAAATTTGGTTGATCCCCATTTTTTCAAACAGGACCAGGGTGTCGGTCTGTGGATTGATATCATGGTACGCATTGAAGGGCCGGTGTTAGGCATAATAACCATGCTCTTTCTCTTTGACTGGGCAATGGAAGAGGAAACTTCCTTATATGAGATGTCCGAACAAAAATATACTAAAAACACCTTGCCTGACGGAGATATCCCTGTCCAAATAGCTCCATCAGGTCCAGGATATACTGAAAACGGTATTCACGATCTACTCCTGACTACTATTTATGCCGCCCATAAAGAAATAATCCTGACCACACCCTATTTTGTTCCGGATCATGCTATCCTGACAGCACTCAAGTCGGCAGCCCAGAGAGGAGTATCAGTCATTATTATCGTCCCGGAAAAAAACGATTCCCGTATGGTGCATTATGCCAGCAGAGCCCTCTATGATAAGCTAATCAATGTTGGTGTCAAGATAATGCTATTTTCCAAAGGATTACTCCATGCCAAAACAATATCCGTTGATAACGAGTTCTGCCTTATTGGCTCCGTTAATCTCGATATGCGCAGTTTTTGGCTTAACTTTGAAATGACCATGCTGGTTTATAACCGGGATTTCACCAAGTCAGTCAGGGAATTACAACAGCATTATCTTGATTTATCATCACCACTGACCCATAATAACTTCCAAAAACGCTCTTTTGGCGAACGATTCCTGGAAAACACGGCCCTGCTCATCAGTCCGCTTTTATGATCACCCCGGACGACAACAAACTTACAAAAGCAAAAAAATGAACATACTTGTTATCAGTGATATTCATG
>CAYRGM010000064.1:0-9788 GCA_964423765.1 uncultured Desulfobulbaceae bacterium | reverse complement strand
ACGAAAGAGACAAAAGAGACGCTCCTTAAAAGGGGGGTCACCATGAAAGGGGTCAGAAAGGGGTCAAGTCTACCGTTGACTTTTATATGGGTGTGCCCTAAAGATATCAATCATGTCCAGAGTGTTGTGCCATAGAATATCCCTGGGCTTGCTATCATGTCATGAATTGTGACAGGAACAGAAAAAATATTTATTGTCTTATAATGCAGGAAGGAATTTTTCTCCCCTTATCCCTATCAAAGATCAACGGCAGACTTGACCCCTTTTCTTTCTTCTCTTTTCATAAATCCCAAAGAAGTGAGTTTGCAACGGTGATCATACCGGTGCTGAGCCAACATTCTAAAGGCTACCTTGAAAAATTGCCTTTTCGCCCAAACTCTTTGTTGCAAGAAAGATTTTATCCTCAGAATATTAACTATATGCTTGCGGTAAAATTTTTCTTGCACCTCGATTTTGAACGAAAATTCTAATTTCTTAAGGCACCCTAAAATGATTTACCGCAACCTGACTTATACCGGCCTGACCCGAGCCAGGCAACTCGCCGTTTTTGTCGGTGTACTCGTGCAGAACTATTGCCATAGCCATCTGCTATCAGGACACCAGCCGGCGGCAGACCGCCCTGGAAAAATTATTACAGGCATCGTAAAAATTAAGAATTTAGAATTGAGCATTTTCCCCTCATTCTCAATTCTCCATTCCCTTATCAACCTACGGCTTATTGGTAATCAATGGTGACCATGGTCATTAAAGCTTTTGCCAAAAAATCGCTCACCAAGCATAAATGCCAGACCTGTAAGACCGATTCCGGTCATTGCAACTATCCATTCAGGACCAGAAGGGGTATAACTGTACAGAGTCGGGGACTCATTGAAACCTGGAAAATGGGGAACTAACTGACCGGCAACGACCATATTCAGGCGGCCCATAAACATGCCAATCAGAGTACAAATAGCGGCAACCGTCATGACGGTTGCATTTTTTAGTCTTGTAACGACCAAGAGCAGGAGTGGCAGGATAAGACCTATGCTGACCTCAAAAACCCAGAAGTTGGTAGACAGAGGGCCGGATATCAATGTATCCGCGGCAAGACGGGCGTCTTCGACTCCGCCGACATAAAAAGAGATCATCCTCCAGAAAGTGGCTATGCTGACCAGAATAAGCATGATAATCAGGACTTTGCCCGCCGTCTGAATTCCCAGAAATGATGTTTCATTTAATTGTTGCCGGCGAATAACAGCCGCGAAATAAGTAAATAATATAGCGGCGGCAGCACCGGAAGTAAAAGCACATGCAATAAAGAAAATAGGCAGTTGACTACCAAACCAAAATGGATTGCTGGCGAGGGTGGAAAAAACACCACCAAGAGCACTGTTAGCTATAATTTTTATAAGAGCTGCCATAACTCCGAGCCAGATGGCAATAGCAAATCTTCTCTTTAAAATTAACCATAATTCAAGCACGACAAAAGCCACTGCCACTCCGTACAGAGTACCCATCCACCAGATATTTGAAGTCGGATTTGGGGAAAGAATGTTCCAGATAGGCATACGCCAAGGTACACGCATCTCCAAACCAATAATTATAAATCCACCGATAAGCGTCATCATAGACATCCAGACCATCCGGGTGGCAAGAGGAGCCATACGGTTACCGCCAAAAACATGACTGATAGCGGCAAGTAGAGCGAGACCAGTGGAAGTTATCGCAAAAAAAGCATATGCAGAAATCAGTATTCCCCAAGGAACCTCCCTCGTGACATTATAAATATATGAATGGCCGACATAAAATCCGTACAGACCAATAGTAACGCCGACCAGGGTGAGTAAAGCAAATAACCCTGTGACTATATTATTGATTGGGCCGACTGCTTCAGGATCTGAAGTGGCTGATAGGGAAAATACATTTGTCATTACATCTTCCTCCTTGAATCCATAAAAAATATCTTATTGGTAATCTTTGACCCGCACCTCGTTTAAGTCTCGCAAATAAGCATAGACTTCGAAATCGCTTAACTCTTGGCTTATTTCGGGGTAAAATATATCTGGGAAACTCACTGACTGCAGGACCTATTAGGTGTAGCTATTTTCTTTCAACTGCATCAGAGAGTGCCCTAAACCCTTTAACACCTATATGGCAGTCTGTACAACGAGTGCTGGCAGCAAAAGCCTGAACTCCATCATGACATGATCCGCAAAATTGTCTTGCATAAATAGCTTCCATGGTAAAATATTCCGGTCGTTGTTCAGCATAGCCGATGTGTGCCCGGAACAGTTGACTGTGGCAGTCTATACATGACAGGCCAAAGTCAACAGTGTGAGCCTCATGATCAAAGTAAACCGCTTTAACAGGTTTGGTAAAAACTATGCTTTTTGGTTCAATCATATAGCTGCCATGACATTTCATGCAGCTATTTTGTGCCGTTACTCCAAAGGCAAAGCCATCATTATGGCATTCACCACAGAATCGTCCTTCTTCCAAGGCGGCCATGTTAAAGTCGCCGGTGGCTGCTGCTGCCCCGTATTCTTTAGCAAATGGACCGGGGTGACATTCAGCACAACTAATCCCTTGGGTAACAACATGGCTGGTGTGGCTGAACATCACATCAAGAGGCTCTATGGCAACTGCCTTGGTGGTTCCCCACTCTGGCATGGGCTGCTGCTGTTTTTCCTTTATGGTTTCTTCCTTGCCTGCTGAAACCGCAACAGCCACACCAAGAGCAATGACCACTCCAAGAACATATATCTTTTTATTTTTTATTGTTTTTTTGTTCATTACCTGTTTCCCCGACGGTTATAAATTCTTGTAAATCTAAATTCATGTAAAAGACATTGGGTAAGGCACCGGTTTCCGGTCGTAAGACCCAGACAACATTATCCGGTTTGTGGATAAGTTGATACACTTCGCTTTCAGGATCGTTCAGGTCACCGAATCTACGGGAATGTGCAGGGCAAGCTTCAACGCAGGCTGTGGTTTTTCCACCGCTTTCTTTTAACTTGGTGTCAACGCAAAAATCACATTTGTCAACGGCCTTTTTTTCTTTATTAAAGTATCGGGCATTATATGGACAGGCGACCATACAGGTTTTGCAGCCAATACATTTTTTGTCCACCATCATGACAATACCGGTTTTCTCATCCTTGTAAGTAGAAGTGGTCGGACAAACTCTCACGCAGGGCGGTCGGTTACATTGGTTACAGAGAATTGACATGAAGATCATCTGAGTTTTGCCTGGACCTATAAGCCTGTTGCGGCTAAGAATCGTTGTCCTCCATCCATATTCAGGGACATTATTAGTTTTTACGCATGCATCCATACAAAGTTCACAGTTTATACAATGATTCTGAACCATCACCATGGTATAATGAGGACTGTATGGAAACTTACCCACAGCTCTCTTTTCTGTAACCGCAGCAGTAGTTTCTGTGGACGAACTTAAAGATAAAATCGTACCCCCCATGAACAGACCGGTTATACCAAGCCCTGCCTTGATAAATGTACGCCGTTCCCGCGAAGATATTGTTGTGATATCTTCACTTTCAAGTTTTTTAAGTTCATTTATATTCATTTACTTTTTTCTCCCCTTGAAAATATCTGTTCATGGCATAAATCAGATTATGAAATCAGAACAAATTCAATATCTATACGGTAAATCATCCGAAAAAGCAAGTGTATTTCTCTGGAATAACCCTTGAAAGCAAAGCTTGGCATGACTCTTTGTTATTGCAGTTCTGAATCATTAGCCTGCATCCTGCAATTAAGCGATTTTATAATTTCACCCATGAAAAACCACAAGCAGCAAAATATTTTCAAATCAGTCTTCTCATCCACACAGCGGGTACCTTATGGCTTTGTACTTTTTTTATCATTAAAGATTGACAGCTGATTTACTTGTGTGCTAATGAATCACCATTCATTGTGCAACATAAAATAACAGTTCACAAGGGGTATTATATATTGACGACCTTAAAAAGGCAGAGACGAAACCGGCAATATACTCGAAACGGTTAAACTCCTGCATCCAGCAGATTCTGGTGATAGTCAAAATATGCTCCGTAAAGTACGGAACCGTTTTTAAAATTTTAAACCAAGTTATTTCTTTCCGAACCCTAAGGGTAAAGATGATGGATATTAATCCATTGATTACCGCCGGTAACACCGTATTCTGTTTACCTTAATAATATTGTTGACCATCTGTTTTTTGCCGCTTGGCGGCCTGTGTCCGAGATACCTTTTAGCATGTCCGACCGAAGGAATAAATTTCAAGAAGTTGCTGGAATTCTGACTGAGCAAAATTGTCTTCGTGTTCAGTTTTCTGATTTGATTATACTGCTCAAATAACCAGCAGAGCTGGAACAGATTAGTCAGCTTCCACATAGACCAAAAAAGATTGTCGTTGTGGCATGGACAGGTCTAATTGCTATGCTTTTCAGTTAAACCTGAGTTGAGCGATTTTCTAACTTGATCTGCACCAGGTAAGCGAGTGCAACGAGACTCCGATCTCTTGCACGCCAAGGCTTCCCGAAAATCCTCAACAGACCAACGGGTATGCCTGCGGTTTTCTGGAAGCCTTGGCACACAAGATATCAGCACATATCTGCGTCATAAAATCGCTCAATTCAGGTTAAACAATTTTCTCTTCATGCTTTTTAAAACTTGACAAAGTATGCAAGGATAAAGTTCCTTTATCCTGACATGTATTAAATTTTAAAATCCGATTTTTTGAGCGGTTTCTCTGTGCAAGCGGTTTGTTTAAGGTGACTGTTCCTGATAAAAGAGTGGCCTGCCCCTTACCAATTCAAGTTGAGCGTCACAACAGACAGTTATCGCTTATGGTATGTGAATATTGTCAACATGTAATTATGATGACAGATTCCAAGATCGAACATAAGCTGAAAACAAGCAGGACACTATTACAACACCAGAGGAATAAAACCATATTTCACTATTTGATATAGCCAGGCTACCTAGTGTCGTGTCAACGATGAAATGGCGTAATATTGTGCAGGGTTTTTTTGCATCTGCGTTTTTGTATCTTGGGTCGCATAGTAGGACTATGTGACCCAAGATACAAAAACGCAGATGCGGAAAAAAACAAACAAGATGCGTCAGAGCATCGTTGACACGACACTATCTATATCTGTTTAAAATACAAAAAAGGCAGAATTGTGTCGGTAATCTTTGAAAAATCAAGCTATCAAAATCAGTTTTGGCACCCAATCCATGGACCTTAGATTATTACCTGAGTTGAGCGATTTTCTAACTTGATCTGCACCAGGTAAGCGAGTGCAACGAGACTCCGATCTCTTGCACGCCAAGGCTTTTAAGGAAATCCTCAACAGACCAACGGGTATGCCTGCGGTTTTCTTACCTTGGCACACAAGATATCAGTACATATATTCGTCATAAAATCGCTCAATTCAGGTATTAGTAACCGTTCACCAGCACCTCACGGAGTCTCACAGATCAGTGCAGACTTCGAGTTCGCTTACCTCTTCGTCCATTCTGGCCTACTTACCTAACAATAGTATGCTGTGCCGGTCAGAATGAACAAATAGGTAAGCGAGGGACGAGACTTTGTGGACACTGGATGAACAGTCGCCGCTTCACTGCTACAGTAAGTCGTTTTAATACAAATCTATGTCATTAGTGAACGCTTACGATTATTGCAGTTACTAACCGTTGTCAGGTTTTATTGAAAATAAACATAACTATTCAGCTGCACTCCACGGAGTCTCGTTCCTCGCTTACCTCTTCGCCCATTTTGAGCTTCTTGAGTAGCATTAGTACGCTGCGAAGCTCAGGTAAGCGAGGAACGAGACTCCGAAATGAACGAATATAAAGCACATCTGAACAGTTACAGCCCAAGTTTATGGGAGTTTGTTCATCTCGCTGAATAGTTACAAATCAACAAACAAGATGGTTCTGGAGGGAAACTTAAAATGGTTAAAATAAGTAAACTGTTCAAATCGCCATGGCTGGAAATCAATATCATGTTTTTTATATTGATTCTGTCATATATCGGTCTGGCCATAATAAGCTGGGGAGCCGAAACCCCAGTCGGCGGCATGTCTGGGCCGACCATTTTCGGCTGGCTTTTCGGCTTATTTATTCTGAGCTTCGTCATTGCCATAGTAGCGGTTATCGGCGGCATCGGCGGCGGTGTTCTTTTTACACCGTTCATGCTGGCCTTCACCTCGGTTGACAGCCTGATTATTAGAGCAACCGGTCTGATCGTGGCTATGTTCAGCGGCCTGATCTCAACCGGGATTTTCATGAGGCGCGGGCTTGGAAATCTTAAAATATGCATCTTCCTGGCGACGGCTTACGGTGTAGGAGCTTTTGCCGGAGCCAAAAGTGCCATCATGGTGGCTAAATATTTGGGAGACTCGGGAGAAGGTGCAATCCGTCTGGCACTCGGATTAATCCTTGCTTCGCTTGCCATTTATTTTTTGATAGGCGGCAAAAAAATTGAATTTCCTGAGGTACAAAAAGTTGATCCTTTTACCAATAAATTGCAACTATCTCAACCTTACTATGAAGAATCTCTTAAAAGAATAATAGACTATCCGCTCAAGGGTGCACTCTGGACTTTGGTGGCTATATTCGGAGTCGGACTACTGTCCGGATTTTTCGGGCTGGGAGCTGGCTGGGCCATTGTACCTGCCCAGAATGTGATCATGGCGGTACCCCTGAAAGTAGCAGCCGCCAACAGCGGTATTCTTCTCGGTATGGGTGACTGCATTGCCGTATGGCCCTATCTTCTCAAGGGTGCCGTTATTCCTTTATTTGTTGCACCTTTGATGGTAGGTCAGGTGCTGGGTGGGTTACTGGGTGCCCTGATCCTGGTAAAGGTTCAGGCCGGGTTTGTTCGCTTCCTGCTGATCGGTTTCATGCTTTTTTCCTGTTTTGGCTTGTTAACCAGAGGGCTTTACATGCTGGGGGTTTTCGGACCTATACCTGTATGGCTTACCGTCTTGGTTTTTATATCGATTTTTTCATGGGTGATCATGAAGATTATTCAAACCGTAAAACCCCAAACCAATTAGGAGGGAGTGGTAATGACAAAGCAAGATATCCCAGCAATACCTCGTTCACAAATCATTTACGGAGACATTGTTTATTGGATTACCATCCTGGCTTGCATAATCTGCATGGTCGGTCCTGTTGTCGCCATGCTCAATCCAGAGAACAATGTTATCAATCCACATTTTCTCTTTGCCGCCATTTTTGAAGGAAAAAATGCAGCCGAAGTATGGGCAGTTACCGGCGGCGAATTCCCGGGAGGTCATTTTTATATTAACAACCTAACCAAGGGAGATGGACTTACCCAACTTGGTCTGGCCATTGGGTGCAGTGTTGCTTTTTGGGGGCTGCTGGCCGCGTCTATATCCTTTCGAAAAGAAAAGAACACCCTGTTCATGGTACTGGCTTTGTGGGTTGCCCTGCTGATTGCTGTTGCAACCCTTGGTGTGATACCAGAGATCGGATAACTAAGGGGTCAGGGACCAGGCTTAGGATTAGGATCTTACTCCTGAGCTGCCTGTCATAAAAAATAAGATAAGCAAAAAGCCCCTGTTACATACAAGTAGCAGGGGCTTTTTTGCGTTAATGGAGATAGTTGGGGCAAGACCGACGATAAATATTCGACCATCACCCCCCTGTTTACAGAGAAACAATAATGTTTGATTCAGCTATTCAGCTATTCAGCTGCACTCCATCTCCGCCCATCTCGCTGAATAGTTACTAATCTTTCAAGAATAAATCTTGAATTTTGTCGTATAATTGAGCAAAGTCTTTATGTGTATTCAGCCCTCCTTTTTAGGATCTTGACGAGATCAATGAACTTACCCACTGATCGGACTGAATGCATTTATTTTATGTATTTTTTTTGCAACATCGAGACTGCGTATTTTTTAGCAACTCCCCTTAATCAAAAAGGGGAAGTTGATAGAAAAGATGCAGTCGCTGGTTAAATTAATCCACATATTCATCGGAAGAACCAGATAAATAATAATAAATGGTCGTGTCAATGGAACTTAATAACAACTGGTTATTGTCGGATAAATGTTTTGTGAATGGAGAGTGGAAAAGAGCCGCCTCCAGGAAGACAACTGATGTCCATAATCCCGCGACTGGAGAATGGATAGGCAATGTGCCTTTATTGAGTCGCCAGGAAGTACGGGCAGCCATTGAAAGTGCACAGGATTCATGGCCGGCATGGCGAAACCTGACAGCCAAGAAGCGGGCTGGATTTCTGCGGCGTTGGTATGAACTGATAATTGAGAATCAGGAGGATCTGGCCAGGATCATGACGGCTGAACAGGGAAAACCGCTTGCTGAGTCAAGGGGTGAAATTATATATGCAGCTAGTTATGCCGAGTGGTTTGCCGAAGAGGCAAAACGGGTATATGGAGATACCGTTCCTATGGCTTTGCCCAATAAACGAATTATTATTATTAAGCAACCGATTGGTGTATGTGCGGCCATTACTCCATGGAATTTTCCTTCGGCCATGATTACCCGAAAAGTTGCTCCGGCTCTTGCTGCCGGCTGTCCGGTGGTGGTTAAACCGGCGGCAGGGACACCATTTTCGGCTTTGGCTCTGGTAAGTCTTGCCGATAAGGCCGGGTTTCCGAAGGGAGTGTTTAATGTGGTGACTGGTAAGGCTGTTGAGATAGGGGCAGAGTTGACAGAAAATCCGCTTATTCGCAAACTCAGTTTCACGGGCTCCACAGAGGTTGGCAAGAAGCTAATGCGGGCTTGTGCGGGGACGGTAAAGAAAATTTCTCTTGAGCTGGGCGGACACGCACCCTTTATTGTCTTTGATGATGCTGATGTTGATGCGGCTGTTGACGGAGCTATTGCTTCTAAGTATAGAAACTCAGGTCAGACCTGTGTCTGTGCCAACAGGATATTTGTCCAGGAAGGGATATATAAGGAATTTGCTACAAAATTTATCCAAGCGGTCCGCTCCCGCCTTCGAGTGGGAAATGGACTTGATGATGGTGTGAATCAGGGACCGCTTATTGATGTAAATGCGGTCATCAGGATTGAAGAACAGATCAAAGATGCCCTGGCAAAAGGGGCGAAGATAGGTTGCGGCGGTAAAAGAACGGGCAAGACAGGTTTCTTTTTTGAGCCAACAATTCTTCTCGATGTTACCCCGGCAATGAAAATTGCACATGAGGAGACCTTTGGACCAGTGGCACCCCTGTTTTCTTTTACAAGTGAAGAAGAGGTAATTCACCTTGCCAATGATACGCCTTATGGATTGGCGTCTTATTTTTATAGCCGGGATGCTGGACGGGTGTGGCGAGTTGCAGAAGCTCTGGAGTTTGGTATGGTAGGAGTAAACACCGGGGTAATGTCGAGCGAGTCTGCTCCTTTTGGCGGCATTAAAGAGTCAGGAATAGGGCGTGAAGGCTCAAAGTATGGAATTGAGGAATACCTGGAGATTAAATATATCTGCATGGATATCCAGGGGTCCAAGTGACAGGTTCCATGGGGTGCAATACAAAAAAGTGATAAATAAGCATGTACATCTTGCAATGATTTCGCTATTGAAATTGAATATCGAATGTCGAACAAGGAATGTCGATTGAAGAAGGAAAAGAAAAAATTTGACCTGGAAGATCGGTTAATTGATTTCGCGGTACGAGTTATTACTACAGCTGAATCATTACCAACGAATAAAGCCGGCAACCATATTGCAGGGCAACTCATTCGAAGCGGGGGAACGAAAAATAATTAACTTCCCGATTTGCCCTATTGTTGTTAGATATCTTGTA
>CAYRGM010000063.1:0-9895 GCA_964423765.1 uncultured Desulfobulbaceae bacterium | reverse complement strand
ACCCTATCCGCTGAACTTAGTGCCCTTCGGGCAGGCTTTTAGTCTGTTAATAATTAATTGTAAAGTTAACGACATCAACTGATGATATCGCACTACGCGTGACACATAACCATGATGATACAATTGCCCGAAAATGAAAATTCCTATGCTATGAACTTAGGAGGCTGTCTTGCCTGGGGGAAAAAATAGCTGTAAATTACAGGGTACAGATTTAGTTTTTTGCTGTTTGCATCTTGAGATTTTCTCTTCCCGGTAAATTATTTAATAAACGGAAATTATGGCTACCGGATACTTTTTTCTCCATCGGCATATCCTTGGCATAGATCATTTGAGTGTAGATGATATTAATCATATTTTAAATACGGCTAACTCTTTTCGGGAGATTTCCAGCCGTTCCATCAAGAAGGTTCCTGCCCTGCGCGGCAGCACGATTATCAATCTTTTTTTTGAACCGTCCACCCGTACCCGCTTGTCTTTTGAAATAGCAGCCAAAAGGATGAGTGCTGATACTTTTAACATCTCCGCCTCAACTTCCAGTGCGACAAAGGGTGAATCCCTGATAGATACGGCAAAAAATATCGCCGCCATGAACCCCGATACCGTCATTATCCGCCACTCCTTTGCCGGAGCTCCCCATATGTTGAGTGAACATATAGATGCCGCAATTATCAATGCCGGGGATGGCTTCCATGAACATCCTTCCCAGGCATTATTGGATATGATGACCGTGCGGGAACATAAGGGGCGGCTAACTGGACTAAAAATTACAATCATCGGTGATATTCTCCATAGCAGAGTGGCTCATTCCAATATTCTTGGGTTCACTAAAATGGGCTCCAGGGTTTTTGTTTACGGACCGTCTACTCTGATGCCCAGGGGGCTTGAACGACTTGGTGCCCGGGTCTGCTCCAGCATGAAGGAGGCGGTGCAAGATGCAGATGTGATCATGACCCTGAGGATTCAAAAAGAAAGACAGAATGATTCGTTTTTTCCTTCGTTCAGGGAATATGCCAGCCGTTTCGGAGTAACAAAGGAGATCATTGCCATGGCCGGATCTGATGTGTTAATCATGCATCCTGGCCCGATTAACCGTGGAGTTGAGCTTATGCCTGATGTGGCTGATTGCGGCAATTCTGTTATTCTTGAGCAGGTTACCAACGGTGTTGCGGTTCGCATGGCTCTCTTGTATCTAATTATGGGAAATTCCTGATACTCCCTCAGGGAGGATGAAATATATGTCTGCTGACTATAGAATAATAAACGGCCGGATTATTGATCCTGTAAATGATCGGGATGAAGTCGGAGAACTGTATATTGCCGGCGGGATGATTGTCGGTAAGGAAGATATTTCCTCGCAGGCGACAACCATAGATGCGGGAGGTTGCTGGGTTGTGCCCGGGCTTATTGATATGCATGTCCATCTTCGTGAGCCCGGACAAGAGTATAAGGAAGATATTATAAGCGGGACAAGAGCGGCAGCAGCGGGCGGTTTTACCGCGGTTGCCTGTATGCCGAACACAACGCCGGTTAATGATTGTGCTGTCGTGACCAGAATGATTCTTGAGCGGGCTGGAGCAGGATTTGCCAGAGTGTATCCGGTTGGGGCAATCAGTAAGGGCAGTGAAGGAAAATCACTGGCTGGCTTTGGCGAGTTACAGGAGGCAGGGGCGGTGGCGGTTTCTGATGACGGGCTGCCAGTTCATGACTCTCAGCTCATGCGCAGAGCCTTGGAGTATGCCAGTGACTTTGATTTAACGGTTATTTCCCATAGTGAAGAACCTGCTTTAAGCAGCGGCGTAATGAATGAGAGCGAGGTGTCCACTCGCCTGGGTCTCAAAGGAATTCCCACTGCTGCTGAGTCGATAATGGTGTACAGGGACATCGCCCTTGCCGAATACACAAACAGAGCGGTTCATATTGCCCATGTCAGTACAGCCATGAGTGTTGAGCTTATTCGCTCGGCTAAGGCAAGAGGCGTAGCGGTGAGTGCGGAAACCGCACCCCATTATTTCACCCTCACCGATGAGGCAGTGGACGGCTACAGGACCAATGCGAAAATGAACCCTCCTTTGCGGAGTGAGTCGGACAGGCAGGCGGTGAGGCAAGGGTTGGCGGATGGAACCTTTGATGCAATTGCCACTGACCATGCCCCCCATTCCATTCTGGAAAAACAGGTTGAATTTGACCTGGCCGCCAACGGGATTATCGGCCTTGAGACTTCACTTCCCCTTGCTCTTGCTCTGATTAGAGACAATTTGATTGATGCCCGAAAACTGATTGAATTGATGTCGGTGCAGCCCGCCGCTATCCTCAAGGTTGAGGGTGGTACTCTTGGTGCGGGGCGACGGGCGGATATTACGGTTATTAGCCCTGAGCAGCAGTTTTGCTATACTGAAGATATGGTTGTTTCCAAGAGTAAAAATTCTCCTTTTTTAGGCTGGAACTTACAGGGGCGGGCAGTGTTGACCATGATAGGTGGGAAGATAACCCATAATCTTTTATGATTGTAAATCTACAGACATAGTAAACGCCCTATAAAATGCCCTGTTTTTTTTGACAATTTTTTTTCCTGCTGCACCGGTCTCATCTGCCGTCCTCTTAAATTGTCTGGATTTGGTAGAGACGGGTTTCAAACCCGTCTTCACTGTGGCACCGGCATGGCTGATGGTCGCGGAAGGAGACGGGTTTTAAACCCGTCTCTACGGTGGCGGTGATATTTAACATATACTTTGGTTTTGCGACTGGTTTATTTCTGCTGAACGGTTACCAGGAAAAAACAGCTCAAAAAATCAAAAAAAATACCTGGCATTTCAACCCTGCAGGCAGTTTAAGATCTGGATTGGGCAGCTCCAGTCTTACCCTGAAGGTGCCGCTGGCAGCATCGATCACCTGATCGACAATAACCACGGTTGCCTGATAAGTGCCACCAACTGGCTGGCCGGGCTGAACCTGTACATGAGTCCCTACTTTGATAGCACCAAAAAACAGGACAGGAATTACCAGCTCCACATGAAGCGGATCTATTTTGGCGACGGTCAGAAAAGGTTCTTCCCCGACATATTCACCCGGCGTGCCAGTGCGATCAACCACCACACCATCGATGGTGCTGCTGATGGTGCGTAATGCCAGGCGTGCTCGTGCTAAAGCGAGTTCCAGTTCAGCAAGCTGTATCTCTGTTTCAAGTTCATCCTTATCATGGACAGAGATTAACTGTTTTTCAAATAGTTCACGGCTACGCTCCGCCTTGCGCATGCTGAACTCCACTCTGGCTTCAGCAAGTTTGACTGCCGCATTTTCAACTCCTGACCTCAACTGGACAAGAACCTGGCCCTTATGCACATGTGAACCTCGTTTCACCGTGATTTTTTCAATTATTCCCGGTATTTGACTGCTGAACTCGACTAATTCGCTTGGCTCAATTAAACCCTGCATCGGGGGGAGTTCAGTCGCAATAACGGTATTGTTCGACACCATCAGCATTACAAAACATGTCATCAAGATATTTAGTGGTTTCATTTTATTCTATTCTAGGAGTCCAGAGAAAGAGAGCAGGCTGCCCTGAGCCTGATCCTGTTTAAATAACTGGTTGCGTACCAGAGCATGATGTCTTTCAATGTGGAACTGTGCCAGAATGATAGCCCATCGTGCCAGTGTATGGCTAAATCCCGGAACGACCCTGGCACTGTGTTTAAAAAACTGTGCCAGTAGCCCGCCGCGGTTACCTTCCAGTAACAGATCATCAAGTGATAACATCGCCTGGTAACACCCGGGGTCGCCCTGTCGGCTGCAACGCCCCGCTAACTGACGGTCAATCCGTGCTGCTTCGTGTCGTTCAGTGGCAATAACATACAATCCGCCTAACTCGCGCACACCGGCACCTAACATAATATCGGTACCGCGCCCGGCCATGTTGGTTGCAATAGTGATACTGCCGATGGCTCCTGCTTTGCCGATTATTTCAGCCTCCATTACATCCTGCCTGGCATTAAGGATTTGACAAGGCAGGCCCTCCCGCCTTACCAGCTCGGCAAGATGTTCTGATGCCGCCACTGAACGGGTGCCAACAAGTATTGGCTGTCCGCGATGATGTAATTCTCCGATCAGAACAACTACGGCCTCCCATTTTTTATTTTCGCTGGCAAATACTCGATCTGCCAATCTTTTGCGAATAATCGGTCGATGGGTCGGCACCTTGAGGGTGGGCAGTCGATATACCGACCATAGTTCACCGGCTACTTCTTTGGCGGTTCCGGTCATCCCTGACAAGTGCAGGTAACGGCGGAAAAAACGCTGATAGCTGATCTTGGCTAATGTCTCCCGGCGTTGGGTCATATCGCAACCCTCTTTCAGTTCGATCAATTGATGCAGACCCTGTTCCCAGGTACGATCTTCCATCATTCGTCCGGTAAATTCATCAACTATCTGAATCTTACCGTCTATGAGCAGATAATGATCATCACGCTTGAAGAAATGGAGTGCTGACAAGGCCTGTTGAACTGTTGATTCACGGCGAACCACCCCGCTCCATAACGGTCCCAATGCCTTCACCTCAGCCTCAACTCTCTGCTTGCCCTTTTCACTGAATCGTACCTGGCGCTGAGATAAATCAAGAGAATAATGATCCCCTTCACTTAAATTATCTGCCAGCTCAAGGGCCTGTTGAAGAAACTTTTTTTCTTCATTGTCAGCGCTGCCCCCTGAAATAATGAGCGGGGTACGGGCCTCGTCAATCAGGATACTGTCTGCTTCATCAATAATGGCAAAGTGGAGTCCACGCAACAATATCCGTTTGCTGTGATTTTCATCACCATGTAAATACCCAGCCTGCAATAATATCGGTTCAAGTCGTTCTGCCAGGGTTAACCGGTCACGCAGGTAATCAAAAACCAGCTCTTTATTGGTGGCATAAGTAATATCGCATTGGTACGCCTGTCGTTTTTGTGCAGGAGTCCGGCCATGGACAACATAACCAACACTTAAGCCAAGAGATTGATAGAGAGGGGACATGTTTTCGGCATCTCGTGCCGTTAAGTAATCGTTCACACTGACAATATGCACGGGGATGCCTGCTAATGCTGCCGTAACTGCAGGCAGGGTGGCAGCGAGAGTTTTTCCTTCACCCGTCTCCATTTCCGCAACCATCCCCTGCAATATTACCAGACCTCCGGTAAGTTGGCTGCCATAATGGCGTAAACCAATGGTACGATGACTCAATTCCCTGGTCAGAGCAAAACTGGTTATTATCAGGGCCTGAGTTAAGCCTTGCACATGGAGATTATGACGCAAAGCCAGAACCCGTTGGTGCAATTGTGCTTCATCCAGCTTTTTATACTGTAGCTCGACTGCTTCAATTTTGGCAACCAGGTTGTTGATGCGGCCTCGATCATTAAAAATCTTACCCAGTTGACCCAAGAGAAAATGAGCCGTAACTTCAAGTTTCCCTTCCACCTTATCAGGCTGTTCAGCTCTTAGATCATGGGTAGCAGGGGGGGAATTTATGCTGCTGGGAAATGACATAGTTTTTTTTTGGTTAAACAGCAAAACGAGTTAACAGTAATCGCCGGATAGTACGATACCAGTGCCAGGCTATGGGTTCAGGCTGATGCTGGAAGCGGACATACACCCGTTCTTCAATTCTGGTAATCAATGGTTGGCTTAATTTAAGCTCAAACTGAAACAGATATTCGAGAACCTGGGGGCGTTCCGGATAACGGGGATCTATGGCAAAACGCCCGCCACCATCCAGGCTGAAGGCTAGGCTCGGCAGTTGCCGGCTGGCTGCGGGAATTTCGCGTACTATTGTTGCTTTGATAACCTGATCAAGATTTGCAGTTAGCCGCACCTCAATCTGGCTGACATCAGTACGAACCTTGTCAATATCGGCCTGTGTAATCAATACCAGAACCCGCATTTTTTCAGGCTCAATAACATATCCCAGGGCGGTGCCGCGGCGGATAAATTGACCTAAAAGATTATCTTCTTGCGGCAGGATAAAAAGCCCGCCATTCTTGCTGGATAGAACCAGCGCCTGCTGCTGTTCGCGGGCATGGCTCAATTCAGCGGCAATCCCAGTCAGGGTCTCTTGCAATAACAGTGCTTCGGTATGATCAATCTGTAAGCTTAAAGTATATTTAGCCTGATATTCTTTCTGTCGACCCTGTAATGATCGAATTTGGGTGAGTAACTGGGGATTTGCAAAACGCAGTAAAGGTGTTCCCGGTGCAATGAGACTGCCGTCAGGAGTAATAATTTCAGTTGTAAAACCATCAACCTGTGCATGAACCTTTGCTTCATCCGGTACCCAGGTTACCCCCTCAGAAATGGTATAAAGCGGTATTGGCAGCAACAGTAATCCTGCTATAAAAATTCCGAGCGGCATAACAACGGTCAGGGCAATTCGTAATCTCTTCCTCTGCATTTGAGCATCCTTAATTAGATAGCCAACCACATGCAGTAACGGTGCGATCAACATATTATAACCAGCCCAGGCGGCCAGCAGCAGGCCGATAAAAAAGAACTTTCCAGCCACAAGCAGAATGATGTATACCGCAATGAACATCCGGTACATAAATGAAGTCACGGCATAGGTAATCAGCCAGCCAGCTTCCGAGGCAGTGGCTGCTGTGGAGACCGCTTGGCGGACCCCGAGCAGATAGCGTTGACATAAATAGCCGATATAACGATTGCTGCGTTGACCAAGGTTTGGAATCTCAAGAAAATCGGCTAATATATAGTAGGCATCAAAACGCAGTAAAGGATTTCCGTTAAACAATAATGTGGAAATCCCGGCAATCAGCATGACATTAAAGGCTATTGCCCGTACAGCTCCCGGTTCCACATTCAACCATACTAAGAGAGCAAGAGCTGCGATAAACACTTCAGCTAAAATCCCCGCAGCAGCAACCAGTATTCGCTTTGATTTTTCACGAAAACTTAAGGATGCCGAGGCTTCAACATAGGGAATCGGCATGAAAACCAGGAGCATGATTCCAATTTCATGCACATCTCCACCCCATTTTTTCACCATATAGGCGTGACCTAACTCGTGGAATATTTTCACAAACGGATAAATAAGAGCAATCAGCAATAAATTTTCCAGACTTAATAACTGGTCAGTAAAACTGCTGCTCAGTTCCTGCCAGTGCATGATTGCCAGAAAAATACCGCTGCCCACTACCAGCAACCAGATAATCCCTGCCTGCCAGCCTAAAAAAGGTCTGGCGAGATAGATTGTTCTACTTAAAAAGCGGTCGGGATCAAGCAAAGGAAAGCGCAATGCCATAGGTGAACGCAACGGGGTCAATAATCGGTTGCGCCGGCTCTTATCTTGTCGTTGCTGTAGATCGGAGATATTGGGCAGGGCACTGGTTTGGAGCAGGTCAGAACGAAAAAGCTGTGCTAACAAAGCGATTACCTCGTCCTGGGTCGGCATATTATCGCCAAGCTGTGCACAAACCTTTTCCCATATCTGGCCAAGATTACGGCGGCCATCCATTAAACCGATCATCTGGTAGGCCTCGGGAGAAAAACGGTGATGCTTGCCGGTGAAACGATCCTGAATTACATACCAGTCTTCGCCCCGGTAACAATGCCGTTGAATCTGTACATGACTGCGTAACCGTGGTTTAAGCGGGGCAACCCGATACCAGGACTGACTGAAAAAAGACTCATTCATACCAGTTAGATCTATTTATAGAGCAACAGATCAAGGCAGCCATCTCCAGAGAAACAACTGCCACCACTCAGTAAGGCTCCTTGTCCAGATTGCAATCAGCCTGTGCCGGTCGATCATGATTTTACCAACCCCTTTCATTCCTGGACGCAGTATTGCATCAACATGTTGTAGACTTGCCTCCACCAGGGAAAAATTCTGTCCCTCTTCAGCTTGGGCAATCGGGGTTATTTTATCAATGATAAAGGGATATTTTGCTTGTGGCAGGGCGGAAAGAATAAGCAGACCATGCTGCCCGGTCTGCACATCAGCTATCTGGCGCTCATCAACCTTGAGGATAACCCGATAGGCATGCAGTGGGGTCACTTCAAATAACACTTCACCCTGTTCCACTGCTCCGCCCAGGCGTTGACTGAGGTCACCGCTGACCACTAATCCAGCAAAAGGAGCGATCATTAATGTCCGCTCTAAGAAGATATCCAGCAGGTCTAATTCAGCCTGAGACTGTTCCATTTGAGCTTTGATAATTCCTGCCTGAGCACGGTTATGCAGGGCGATCGCCTCCTGAAGCTGGCGTGACAACTGCTTATGCTGACTTTGTTTGGTCAGTTTTTCCAAACGCAGATCGCGGTCATCAAGAGAACAGAGAAGATCTCCTTTTTCCACAAAATCTCCGGCTCTTACCGGTGCCTGATAAATATAGCCATCAAAAGGGACAACAATCACGCGGCGAATCGAACCTTCCAGAAAGGCATCTGCCGTCACTCGGTAGTTGCCGGTGGCCAGACTGAAAAATACGATGAGACAGGCCATGGTAAGAACAAGCAGCTTGCGGCCAATATGACCGGCACCAAATAACCGCTCCAGCTGCTGCCCGCCCGCCAGCTTTATTTTTGTCAGCAACGAGCGGTCATTGGCGTATTTATTTTCCAGTGCCGGACCGGCTAATACTGCCACCGCCCGGATAAATTCTATGTCACGCTCAAGAAATGGTTGGTCAGCACTCCGTTCACAAGTTAACGCACCAGTATAGCAATCATTGATATAAAGGGGAAAGGTAGCGATCGATGCCATTGATTGCTGACGGGATAGATTTTCGTGTTCACGACAGATGAACATCTCTTCAGTGATGGGGGGATAGACAATTTCATGTCGTTGCAGTATTGCCTCTTCCATCACCAGTTCAATAATGCGGGTCAGGTTCATCTTCTTGCCTATCTCAGAACTATGAGAAACAGCCTTGAGGACAATATGTTTATTATGCTTAAAACCAAGGCTGACCCGCTCACAACCGGTGGCAGCTGCCAGTTCGGTGGTAAACGCCATTGCCGCAGAAGAAAAACTTTCCTTGCTGTGAGTTACGGCAAGGAGATCAACAGCTGTTTTTAAGCGGTGTAACTTCGCCTTGTTTTCCTCGGCCTGTTGCCGTAATACCAGTAATTCCAGCCATGAGGCACCCCATTGCAACTGCTCCATTGCCTGCTGCAGTTCAATTTCAGTTGTGGCAGACACCTCAAGAGCCACGATTCCGTGGAGTTGATTATTGATCAACATCGGATAAGCAAGGGCGTAATGGCTGGATGCTTCCAGCTCAACCAGCAAACCACAATGCTCATCCAGCACCCGCTCAACAATATCTGACAGGAGGGCTGCGTCAGCCCCTTCACGGGGCCAGCCGGCACAGGACTAAATTGTTTCTGAGTATTGGCAACGATGAGCAGGCTCTGGACAACACCAGAGATCAGGTTGCTCTGAAGCTCCAACCATCCCTGATAATAATCCTCCTCGCTGCTGGCGGTCGTGAACGAACTCCATAGTGAAAGCGGCTTTTCCGGCTGCTTTTCACTTATGTGTGTGTTATGATGGTTCATAGTGTACAAGTTATATCCGTAAATTGTGCACGCCGCTTCGTTGCTATTCTCGCACGCCGTTTCACTGCTATTAAAAAATGGAAATTCCTATGCTATCAAGTCAAAAATGATGGACTCGTAAAAAGTCCCTTGGTCGTCATGCCGGACTTGATCCGGCATCCATAACCTATTGAATTAACTGGATTACGGCCTTCGCCGGAATGACGATATCAAAGCAAATTTGACTTTTTATGAGACCATCAAAGATGATTCGTATCCATAAAAAAATCCGGCACTCACTTTTTTTATAACAACCGCTTAGCCCAACTTTGCGATAATTATCCTCAAGAACCCCCCCAATGACGATTTTTAG
>CAYRGM010000062.1:0-9957 GCA_964423765.1 uncultured Desulfobulbaceae bacterium | reverse complement strand
TACATTACAGATTGGTTGTCAGGGGAAAAGAATGTCTCAAAATGAGACCTGACCCCACTTCTTAGCTGACGGAGTTTCAACCAGTTTTTATTATCTGCAATTGTGATAAGATTTTTCCTTTGCCAGTTTTAGCTAAGTCTTGCAATAACTCAATGAAATAAAAGATATATAAGCATATAACACTCTTAAAACTAAAAAAAATCAACAAGGTGCTGAACCGGGAGTTCGGGGAAATGGAATCACATCTCGGATATTGGCCATTCCGGTAACGAACTGAACCAGCCTCTCAAAGCCAAGCCCGAAGCCGGCATGGGGAACTGAACCGTAACGACGCAGATCCAGATACCAGCCATATTCGTCAAGATCAATCCCTGCTTCTCTCATCTGCTCCATAAGGACATCATATCGCTCTTCTCGTTGGGAACCACCAATTAACTCTCCTATTCCTGGGACGAGAATATCCATGGCAGCCACTGTTTTATTGTTATCATCAAGACGCATATAAAATGGTTTAATCTGTTTTGGGTAGTTGACGATAATCAGCGGCTGTTTTACCGCTTTTTCACAGAGAAAGCGCTCATGTTCAGCCTGGAGATCAGTTCCCCAGGATACAGGCATCTCAAAAACACGGGGTTTCCGATTCTGTGCAGCTGTTAAAATATTTATGGCCTCACTGTAGGTCATACGGGTAAATGAGTTATCCCGAACCAGTTCAAGTTTCTTCAATAAACCTTTGCTGACAAACCGATCAAACAGGTCAAGGTCGTCCCCGCATTCGGCAAGAACCCGAGCAATCAGGAAACGGACAAGAGACTCCGCAACCTCCAGATTACCATCAAGATCGCAAAAAGCCATTTCCGGTTCCACCATCCAGAACTCTGCAAGATGACGGCTTGTGTTAGAGTTTTCTGCCCGGAAAGTCGGACCGAAGGTATAAACCCGTCCCAAAGCCAGGGCATAGACCTCAGCCTGTAATTGCCCGCTGACCGTTAAGCCAGCTTGACGACCAAAAAAATCACTGGCAAAAGGTTGCTCCCCGCCAAACTGTGCCGGCGTAAGAGCGGTAACTGTAAACATTTCCCCGGCTCCTTCGCAATCTGAAGTGGTGATAACCGGGGTATGTATTTGTTGAAAATCATGTTGATGAAAAAAGTCGTGTACCGCAAAGGAAAGAACATGACGAACCCTGGCAACAGCTCCCATGACATTGGTTCTTGGACGAAGATGATTGATTGAGCGAAGAAACTCAAAACTATGCCTTTTTTTCTGAAGCGGATAGTTTTCCGGATCTGCCCAACCTATAACCTCAATCTTTGAAACCATCAACTCTACAGCCTGCCCCTTGGCCGGTGACTCGACAAGTTGACCGTTGACGATCAGCGAACAGCCGGTGGAAATCTTTTTTATTTCACTCTGATAATTATCAAGATCGGCCTCACAGATTATCTGCAGAGAGCGTAAACAGGAACCATCATTAACCTCAATAAAGGTTAATTTCCCCGAATCCCGGCAAGTTCGTACCCAGCCTCTGAGCGTTAATTTTTCCCCGATTTTGGCAGAGGCAAGGATAGTTTTTACAGTTATCTTTTTTTTCATTTTTTTCATTACAACCAGCATGGCTGGATCTGATTGGTCAGCCCCTAAGCGAACCATGCAAGGTGGTCGCTGGGGTATGGGCAAATCTAATTATCACTTTTTAGATACATACCTGTGCTATCATGATCATACAACTTACCTTCCGGTAGGTTTGAGCAAATACTCGCTGCGGACATTAGCCATGGCAGCAACAATCTGTTTTTTTACACCTGGGATTTGCTGGTCAATATTTGCTATTATTGTCCGTACTTCTGCTCTTTTGGTATGTTCTTCAAGAGGACAACAGAATCGTATCGGCGAAAGAGAATATTCCTTGCCTAACAGCTTTATCTCGTCCTTGTCAAGATAAGCCATGGGTCTGATAATACTTAAATTACCGGAGAAAAATACCTGCTTTGGCACCATGGTGCTGATATTGCCACTATAAAACAGGTTGAGAAAAAAGGTTTCGATCAGGTCATCACGGTGATGTCCAAGGGCCAATTTATTAAAACCATGGTCACGGGCATAGGAAAATAATTGGCGGCGACGACTGCGGGCACATTGGAAACAACTGTTTCTATTCCCGACTTGATGCTGTTTCTGCTCTCCTGGGTTGATCTTTTCATCCGGCCTGTAAAGAGCTTCCATAATGGCACAGGGAATGGACAGCTCTGCCAGGCAGCCTGCAACCGTATTAGCGGCATGCCCTGGTATACCGCCTTTGCCATCCATATCAATATGAATGGCAAGAACTTCATATGAAATCGGTGCCTTTGTCAACCAGTGGCTAAGCATGACCGCAAGAACCAGAGAGTCAATTCCGCCGGAGACTGCAATCAGTACCCGGTCTCCATCAGCCAGCATCTGGTAATCTCCCATGGCTCTGCCGACCTTTCTTCTCCAGTTTATATCACTCTTCTTTTTTACCATTCTTTATTGACAGTACAGGGGCTTATAGCAGCTTAATCTCTTTATACAGACATTGTAAACGCTCTATAAAAATACCCTGTTTTTTGGACAATTTTTTTTCCTGCTTCACCGGTCTCATCTGTCGTCCTCTTAAACTGTCTGAATTTGGTAGAGACGGGTTTCAAACCCGTCTTCACGGTGGCACCGGCATGGCTGATGGTTGCGGGAGGAGACGGGTTTGAAACCCGTCTCTACGGTGGCGGTGATATTAGCACATACTTTATTTTTGCTAAAAATGTTTGAAATTCGTCTCTATGGTTGTCTGATTATTTTACGATGTCTGTTACAGATATGGACATGTTGCAAATTGTTCTTTCAGGCCATCCTCCAGTAATCTTGTCGCCGTCACCCAGGCAAAACCCCTCCGGCTCGCAATGGCCAAATTATAAAGATTTTCCATGACACTCTTCTGGGTCTCATCATAGCGGCCATGACAGAGAATCGTGCCGCTACCTGCCTCAATAAGACGCCAGGAAAATGAAACCGATGCTGGCATCTTAGCTGTATAAGGCCCGCCCACTCTCTCGCTGTAACGATGAAGGGTCATAGCCAGTATGCCGTTACAGTTTGTCTGGGCAGCAACCTCCCTGACCATGGATAGAAAACCGGTGGTACCGCCATGAGTAAATTCTGAAAATTGCTCACCGGCAACAAAACGAATCCCCTCAAAATCAGATAGCTTTTTTTTAAGCAGCCTGTCCAGAGCAGAGACACCCTCAGCCAGATTCTTTTTATCGTCTAATCTCTGGTCCATGCCGTGTTCCTGCTCAATAGACACCGGCAGCACGGCAATACATGTCAGAGATACTTCCGTCACCCGGGCAGATTCCTCAGCTTTATGTTTCCAAGTGCAGCCACTGATAAGTAACGACAAACCAACACACACAATAATCATTACTCTGTAAATACGCATATTTTTCATATATAAAATTAGTAACTATTTAGCGAGCTGAACAAACTCCCATAACCTTGGGCTGTAACTGTTCAGATGTGCTTCACGGAGTCTCGTTCCTCGCTTACCTATTCGTCCATTTTGAGCTTTGCAGCGTACTAATGATACTCAAGAAGCTCAGGTAAGCGAGGAACGAGACTCCGAAATGGATGAAGATGGAGCGTAGCTGAATAGTTACTAAAATTATAGCACTCCTTTTGAGGAGAGCTGCCCATGCAGATCTGCCCGCACCGTAACCGCTTCGGCAAGTGCCCGTGCCAATGCCTTAAATGCCGCCTCTATTATATGATGGGAATTTTCTCCATGGAGCAGGTCAACATGAAGGGTAATGCCTCCGTGCAGGGAGAAAGCTCGCATGAACTCCTTGACAAGAGAGGTATCAAAATTGCCCACTTTTTGATCCGGTATAGAAATACCAAAATGTAAAAATGGTCGGTTGGACAGGTCAAGACAAACCCTCACCAGAGCCTCATCCATAGGCACAAAACTGCTGCCGTACCGGCAAATCCCTGCTTTATCACCAAGAATTTTAGCAAAAACCTGACCGAGACATATTCCTAAATCCTCAACAGTATGATGGTCGTCGATGTCAACATCCCCGCTGGCCCGGATTGTGAGATCAAAGAAACCATGAACTCCGAACAGAGTAAGCATATGGTCTATGAAGCCCACCCCGGTTTTCACATCAATGTCCCCGGTACCATCAAGCTGCAGGACAATAGATATATCGGTCTCCTTTGTCTTGCGTGTGATTTTCGCCTGTCTTGCCGCTGCCATGCTTACTCCTTTTGGGTTTTTAAAATGTAATTATATTCAGGTGGCACCTGGTAGTAGGATAAGCCACTGTTGTAAGTGTGCAGGAGTGTGTCATATAAAACAACTGAATATCTGTCACCTATAATAATCACATTGAAGCTATTTTGCACAACTTTCGCCGGTTTATTTTAAAATGACATTGGTAACTGACAAAATATGCTCTTTAGAATACTTTCCTGTTGACAAACAGACTGAATTATTATTATGTTGCTATTTTGTTTGTAAAAAATAACTGGCAGTACTGGGTCAGATGGGCTGATTATCTATAGGTTAACCATGAAAGGTGGTTGCTGTGGCATGGCAGGTTGTAACTGCGAATGTTAATAAACAAAGCGGGAATAACTCAGTGGTAGAGTGCAACCTTGCCAAGGTTGAAGTCGCGAGTTCGAATCTCGTTTCCCGCTCCATATCTCTAATCATCAAGGTACAAGGTTCGGATAGGGTTTGAACCTTTTTTTTTATTTAACAGGCTGAGGCTTGAGCATGAAAACCAAGTACACCCCGGTGAGTGAAATCGACCGAAAATGGCATATTGTTGACGCAGATGGTAAAGTTTTAGGCAGGATTGCCGCTGAGATTGCCAGATATCTGCGCGGCAAACATAAACCGACTTTTTGTAATTTTCAGGATAACGGTGATTTCATTGTTGTCGTCAATGCAAAAAAAGTTCATTTGACCGGTAAAAAGTGGGATGATAAGATATACTATCGTCATAGTGGGTATATGGGTGGTATAAAATCTCAAACAGCCAAAGAAGTCAGAGAGAAAAAGCCGGAAGAGCTGATAAAAATGGCAGTCAAGGGGATGTTGCCAAAAAATAAACTTGGCCGGGCTCAACTGAAAAAACTGAAAGTGTATGCCGGCAGTGAACATCCTCATCAGGCTCAACAGCCACAGAAATTAGATATTTAACGGGAGTTAACATACCATGGCGGAACAATTTTACGCTACCGGAAAGAGAAAAACAGCCATAGCCCGCGTCTGGATAACCCCTGGAAGCGGTAATATAACTGTTAACAAGATGGAACCAGAAACATATTTTGGCGGTATTTTCTTTGACACCAAGCTAAATAAACCATTTGCGGTCACTGAAACAGACGAAAAATTTGATATCAAGGCCACAATTAAAGGTGGTGGTAAATCAGCTCAGGTTGACGCTCTGGTTCATGGTATTTCAAAAGCTTTGCAGGAAATGAACACTGAACTTCGTCAACCTTTAAAAAAAGCTGGTCTGCTCACCCGTGATCCCCGGGCCAAAGAGCGGAAAAAATATGGTCAACGTGGAGCTAGGGCTCGTTTCCAGTTCTCTAAACGATAAGATCGGGATTCCTTTTCAGGAGCCTTTATGTTGTAAAACATTTTTAAGGGTAACTATTCAGGTGGGCCCGGTAGCTGAATAATTTACCTGTAGTCGGCAGGCTGTAACTGTCTGTGAGTGCTTTATTTTTGTGAGGGAATAATGATACAATTCGTTATTCCCTTTTTTTTGTATTTTGGTCAGGTTTTCCCATTGTCTGTACTTTACCTCAGACAGTCAGAAGAGGGGAGGATATAAGATATCAGAACTCCAAAAATCCAAATAGCTAGTGTCGTGTCAATGATGAAATGGCGTAATATTGTGCAGGATTTTTTTGCATCTGCATTTTTGCAGCTTGGGTCGCATAGTAGGACTATGTGACCCAAGCTGCAAAAACGCAGATGCGGAAAAAAAACAAACAAGATGCGTCAGAGCATCGTTGACACGACACTAGCATAGACCGTGAGCAAATTGGTCAGCGCCCGTGAGCGAATTACAGCAAGATGGTCGCTGTGGCATGGCTAAGGGTTCGGAAAGAAATTAATTGCCAATATCCATAAAAAAAATGAAAAAATTACGAGCAGGAATAATCGGAGCCTCAGGCTATACTGGTGTTGAGCTGGCAAGAATCCTCTCAGACCATCCGCTATGTAAGCTGACTCTCGTAACATCAAGACAATATGTGGGTCAACCTCTGTCTATGGTGTTTCCAAGCCTGAAGAAAAGGATTGATTTGCAATGCACTGCTCCTGAACCTGAAAAACTGCTGGACAAGGCAGACTTTTTTTTCACTGCTGTCCCCCATAAGACAGCTATGGGAATTGTCCCGGTTTTAATAGGGGCCGGCAAAAAGGTAGTCGATTTAAGTGCTGATTTTCGTTTAAGGGATGCCTCCGTCTATGAAAAATGGTATCAGAAACATTCATGCCCTCATCTGCTTGCCAGGAGTGTTTACGGCTTACCGGAACTTTATCGAAATAAGATTATTAATGCCTCTTTAACTGCTAATCCAGGTTGTTATCCGACCTCGATTATTCTTGGCCTTGCCCCGCTTCTTAGTAACAACCTCATTGATCCGACCACCATTATTATTGATTCAAAATCAGGGACAAGCGGGGCCGGCAGGACAGCCACAACCGCTGCCATGTTCTGTGAAGTGAGCGACGGTTTCAGAGCCTACAAAGTTGGCGGCAGTCATCGCCATATCCCTGAAATAGAGCAGGAACTATCCATCCTTGCCGGAACGAGAAATAAAAAAAATAAAAAAATTACAGTTTCCTTTACTCCTCACCTGCTCCCCATCTGCCGAGGTATTCTTAGCACTTCATACGCCTCTCTATTAGATGATATTTCCCTGGATGACCTGCAAAAACTATATGAAAATACTTATAAAAATGAATACTTTATCAGGGTATGCCCATTAGGCAGTTTACCTGCAACCCAGCATGTCCGGGGAAGCAACTGTTGCGATATAGGTATTCAAAAAGATGAGAGAACCGGCAGGATTATTGTCATCAGCGTAATTGATAATATCGGTAAGGGGGCGGCTGGTCAGGCTGTGCAGAACATGAACCTGATGAATGGTTTTCCTGAAAATGCCGGTCTTACCAATGCCCCTTTTTTCCCCTGATACACGAAATGTTCGCCTGCTCATCTCTTATGATGGCACTAACTATAAAGGATGGCAGCGGCAAAATAACGCCATAACCATCCAGAAAACCATTGAAGGAAAACTCTCCCTGATCTGCGGAGAAAAAATCATCATTCATGGAGCCGGTCGTACCGATGCCGGGGTCCATGCCCTGGGAATGGTTGCTCATTTCCATACCAAGGTCAACCATTCTCTGAAAGCTTTCTCAAAGGGTCTTAACAGCCTTCTTCCTGGAGATATCCGGATCCTGAACTCAGAAGATGTCCGGGCCGACTTTCACAGCCGCTTTTGGGCAACCGGAAAAAAATACCGATATAACTTTTACACAGGAAAAACTCTTCCGCCTACAGAAAGACTATACACCTCCCATGTTCCGTTTCCCCTTGATATGGAACTTATCCAGAATTGTATGAACGGCTTGATCGGCAGCCATGATTTCGCCAGTTTCACAGCTGCTGGTTCAAAAGCAACCAGCCTTAAGAGCAGGCGGGGAACGGTGCGGACCATTTTCACTGCATTATGTACGCCGATATATAATAAGAAAAATACATTTTCTTTTATTTTTATTGGTGACGGTTTTCTTCGCCATATGGTTCGTAATCTGGTAGGCACTATCTGGATGGTTGGCCGGGGACAAATAACTCCGGCAGATTTTCTGGATATTATCAGGGCAAAAGATCGCGGAGCTGCTGGGCCGACTGCCCCGGCTCAGGGTCTTTTTCTGGAAAAGGTCTATTATGAGTAACCGTTCACCAAGCTACCAAGCCCCCTTCTCATAAAATCACTCAACTCAGGTATAAGTTACCGAGGTTATGGGCGTTTGTTCAGCTCGCTGAATAGTTACCAAAATAAAACGAATCAGTTGACAAGTATCGATAAGTGAAGCATCATATTGCAGCTTGAGTGATAATACAGGCTACCTTAAAATTAGAAAAACATACACTATTTCTATGAGTTCAGATACCATTCATTTTGATGAAATTTTTAGTAAGTATCGCTCCGATCCTTATAATTATGTAGAGATGTACTCTATACATGCCGGGATTATTCGTTTTTTAGTGAAAAAAGAAGACCAGGTTTTAGGGGTGAGCGGGGAATGGAATCATGTTCCTGGGACACCTTTGTATGAGATTACGAGGGAGCGAAATCCCAAAGTGGTTACGGCCAAGACTAACGGTACGGTCTCCTATCTTGCTAGAGAATTTGAAGGGCAGTTTGTTGAGGCCGGCACTAGGTTGATGACTATCCGTCACCCCCTGAAAAAGAAAGAGGTGATAGAGGCCATTCTTCAGGAGGTACTTTTCCTGTTTTTCGCACCGGAGAGAGCCCGTTATTTTTTTTCCATGGAAGTTCAGGCAAGAATTGATCAAAAGGGTATTCGCTCAGTTTTTATTAACTCTGGCGATGAAATAATCACCATGTCTCTGATGAAAAGGGATACTCCAGTTTATTATGATGGAGAAGCGGGAGTACTGCATTCCGTGTATTTTAATCCCGGTGACAGTGTTGATGATGGGGCAGCTCTGATTGGGGTATGTCCTGAAGCAAGGGTTGCCGTGGTTCAGAAAATTATTTCCCGGGTCAAGGCTGAATGGGAAGAATAAGTCAAGGCACCCTCAAGTAAAACGATTCATTATGGTAATGCTTAAAAGTTGATGTTTTCCCCTGACTCTATGTATTGTTCTGCCAGTAACAGGGCAGATTATTCTCCTTATGACCAGGATACAGCAGAAAGGATTCTCCGTTATGGGGCACCGGTGGGAAGTTATCTTGAAAGATATTCCCGTCTGGATCGCTGCATGGACCGTTTGCGGGTATTGCTTGCTGGCAATGATAAACGCCATGGTTCTCTAAGCACCGGAACCGTAATCCGTGCCGATGCCTTGACCTGTTCCGCCGGTCGTTTCCAGCGAAGCTGGCATGCCCCCCCGGGTGGTCTTTATCTTGCCCTGGCCTGGGCAGATACTCTCCTGCCTGATTTCAGCCGTTTGCTGCCCTTGGCCATTGGCATTGCCTGTTATGAAGTTGTTGCGGTTGATGGGGTGTCTGCCCGTTTAAAATGGGTTAATGATGTCTTGGTCGGGGGAAAGAAAATTTCCGGTGTGTTGTGTGAGACGGTCATAACCGGCAACCAGGAGAGATATCATCTGATAGGAATTGGCATCAATATAAATAATCGTCAGTTCCCGGCAGAGCTTAAAAGTATTGCCACCAGTCTATCTCTGGAAACTGGTCAGCTTTATGAATTGGATAATATCTTTCGTGATCTCTTGTTCAGGCTGCAATGGAATATAGGTCTTTTATATCATAGTGAAGCTCTTTTTTTATCAGCAGATGAGAACGAAAGAACAGGTATGGAGAATCCGGTTATCCAGCGGTGGCGTGCTTTGAGTGATACTCCAGGCCGGCGAATATGTTACGGATATGATGTTCAGTTGCAGCCGCTTTATCAGGCCCGGGTTCTGAATATTGATAAAAATGGTTCATTGCTTATGGAGCTTGACGATGGCAGTCGGATTGCTGAATCATCCGGTGAGATTGTTTACCTGTAGGGGGTGGACAGTTTCTGGTCGATTATCTGTAATCGTAGACTTTGAGAAAATCAGCGGTATTTATGGTCGAGAATTCTCAAATCTCAATTTGTAACTATTCAGCGAAATGAACAAACTCCCATAATCTTAGGCTGTAACTATT
>CAYRGM010000061.1:0-10078 GCA_964423765.1 uncultured Desulfobulbaceae bacterium | reverse complement strand
ATATTACGGAGCGGAACATCTCCTGCACCTAATTATGCTGAATCACATTCAGCCGCAAGTGCCAAGGATTTTAAGAAAACCGCAGGCATACCCGTTGGTCTGTTGAGGATTTTTGGAAATCCTTGGCACACAAGAGATCGGTGCAGATCAAGTTAGAAAATCGCTCAACTCAGGTTAAAGAGTGTGATGAACTTTGCAGGATTATAAGTGCGAGCGTAAAGACTGCTTTCAATCGCAAAAATAATAATCAATAATCAATTGATAATAATCAATTATTAACAGACTAAAAGCCTGCCCGAAGGGTGCTCAATTTAGATAAAAAATCAAAAAACTCACCAGCTTAAGTTACCATTTTTTTCACTGACCCCGACCACGACAATACCAGCCTTATCTGCCGCAGTTATCATCTCTACCCGGTCAAAGAGAAGCGACTGGCCGGCCTCAACTGCCAACACCGCACACCCTGAGCGGACAATAGTCTCTACTGTTTTCGTACCGGTTGCAGGCAGGTCAAAACGAAAATCCTGACCTGGTTTACGAAGTTTAATCACCACTGCTCCGCCGCCTGCCAGCTGTCCACCCCTTAAAATTGCGGCATCAGTTCCTTCTATGGCCTCAATCGCCAGGACACTCCTTTCTTTAACCACCACACATTGACCAATATCCATCTCACCTATTCCTCTGGCAATTTTCCAGCCAAAACGAATATCTTTAATCTCTTTTTCATCTGGTTTTTTTTTGCTCAGCACACCCTGGGGGAAAAGAAGATATTTGAGATATATGGTTGATGCCAGTACCCTGATTCCTTCCTGTTCAAAGGCAGCGGCAACCGCCCTGAGGATTGCATCGTCTTGGCGAACATCAATTTTATTCCACAGGGTCAAACCCTTCATATCGGGTAGAATATCCTTAAATATCCTGGTCTTGGTGATGGTCCCGGCAAAAACTGTTTCCTGTACCCCATTACTCTTAAAAAAATTCAGTATCTTCCCAAGCTGACCAAGCTTAACCCAGCAGATATTATCAGTTTCACTCTCAAGTTCATGATTAGTCTCATTTAAGTGGGCTATCGCAACAACCTTGCGTCCCCGACTAGATGCTTCCCGGGCAAAAAGCAGAGGGAATTGACCTCCACCCGCCACAAGTCCGATTGGTGAGTTTTCCATATTTTTTTTTAAAGTCTGTGCTTCTTGAGTAGCATTAGTACGCTGCGAAGCTCAAAATGAACGGATAGGTGAGCGAGGAACGAGACTCCGTGAAGCACATCTGAACAGTTACAGTCCAAGTTTATGGGCGTTTGTTCATCTCGCTGAATAGTTACCAAAACAATTCCCATTTTCTAACTTATATCCCCTGTCAAATATCCCGTTCAGTCCGCCTGACCACACCTCGTTTACTGTCTCGGAAAAATTTAACTAACCTGGCGACTTGCCGGCAATCAGGGAGTTCTTCCAGGCTTTTCTCCAGGGCTTCTCCAATCAGTAGCCCAGGGGTCCGAAAAATAATTTTAAATGCCTTTTCCAGGTTAACAATAACTTCTTGGGAAAAGCCATGACGACGCAGACCAATCTTGTTAATACCTGTGATCCGCATCCTGTTTCTGACCCCGGTGACAATAACAAACGGTGGGACATCCATACCAATACCGGTCATCCCGCCAACATAACTGTATTCACCCAGCCGGCAAAACTGATGGACAGCGGAAAGACCGCCAATATTCACATAATTACCCACATCTACATGGCCGGCAAGGGTCGCTACATTGGCCATGATAACCTTATCAGCTATTATACAGTCATGGGCAATATGACAGTACGCCATTATCATATTGCCATTGCCAATGACAGTTTTTCCAGCCCCGTCTATGGTTCCCCGATGAATGGAAACATATTCACGGATATGGTTGTTGTCTCCGATAATTAACTTGGTATCCTCTCCTTTATAATGAGTATCCTGAGGAGGAGCACCAATGGAGGCAAAAGAACCAATGATATTATCCCTGCCAATGGTTGTTCTGCCGGACACCATGGTATGGGCACCCACCACAGTTCCTTCATCAATGGTAACCGGCCCGTCAATTACGACATATGGATCAATAGTTGCCTGGGCATGAATTTCCGCCCGGGAATCAATAACTGCTGTTGTATGAATGCTCATAAGAATAAGGGAAAATACCTGGAATTATTAAAATGATTCATTGATGAAAATAAAAAATAAAGAAACAAGAGAAACCAAACTCAAGAGAAAGCGGCAAGGAGCTCGGCTTCAGCCACCAGCTCATCATCAACAAAGGCCTCGCCTTTCATCTTGGTTAACTTGCTTCTCTGTTTAGTTATTTCCACCTTGAAAATAAGCTGATCACCAGGACGAACAACCCGGCGAAACCGAACTTTATCCAGACCTGTAAAATAAACCAGTTTCTCACCAATCATTTCTGGATCTGATAGATATGCCAATACCCCACCAACCTGGGCCATTCCTTCCAGTATCAGCACACCCGGCATAACTGGTTCACCGGGGAAATGCCCTTGGAAAAACGGTTCTCCCATGGAAACATTCTTTAAACCGACAATGGAAACGCCATGTTCCATGGCCAGCACCCTGTCCACCATAATGAAAGGATAACGATGGGGCAGAAGTTCCAATATGCCTTTTATATCAAGGGGAGGCTCATATTTTTTTTCATCTACCTGTTCATCTGCCATATATTATTTACTCCTTTTGTTCTTTTTGAACCTGTATGCTGGTAATTTTTTTCAACTCTCGGCTCAGATGACGAATTTCCCGCCGCATTTCCGGCAACTTCCCATACACGGCAGCTGCCCGGCTCCATCTTTTAATCTCAAAGGCCGGGCTTCCGCCTATAATGGCCCCGGGCGGCTGATTATTATGAACCCCGCTCTTGCCTGCCACCATTACCCCGTCACCTATTTTTAAATGACCGGCAATGGCTGATTTTGCCCCTAAAATCACATTCCTGCCAATAATAGTGGAACCGGCAATACCACATTGACCAGCTAAGATAGAATTTTCTCCAATTTCAACATTATGGCCGACCATGACCAAATTATCAATCCGTACCCCGGATTTAACCCAGGTAACTCCAAAGGCGGCCCGGTCTATACAGGAGTTGGCACCTACCTGGACATCATCATCAAGACGGACAATCCCCACCTGGGGTTTAGTGATATGTTTACCTGTTTTTTTATCCGTGCCAAAGCCAAAGCCATCACTGCCAATAACCGCTCCATGGAAAAGTACCACTCTGCTGCCAAGAACACAAGCATGGGCAACAACTACATTGGCATGAAGAATGCAATCATCACCTATTTCCACATCATCGCCAATGAATACCCCCGGGTGGATAGTCACCCGTTTGCCAATTCGTACCCGCTCGCCAATACATACCCGGGGGGCAATCGACACCAGATCGGAAATGAAACACCCTGAACCTGTCACCGCTGTTTCGTGAATACCAGCAGCAATAAAAGCTCGGGAAAGCAAATGGCTGGCAATAATAGCCATGGTTAGATCCGGGTCGCTGCTGATAATCTGATTGGCAATAACCCCTTCTATTTCTTCGGGAACAATTGCGGCTGCGGCTTTACTCTCTGCCAACTGCCCGGCCAGCTTAATATTATTTATAAAGGTCAGCTCATTTGCACCAGCAAGCTGTAAACTGTTGACCTTGTTGATTAACAAATCCCCATCACCAATAACCCGTCCGTCCACAAGGTCACTTAGTTCATTTAAGGTATATGAACTGGTCAATTTTTTTCTCCTTTTCCGGTTTATCCAAAAACAGATAAGCGAAGCAGAGCGAAGACTCTGGAAGCCACAGGATAGAAATCAAGGCGGGATACTCGCAACCCAATGTTAAAATTGATAATTGATAATTGATAATTTTCGACCATAAATGCCGCTGATTTTCTCAGAGTCTTCGTTTACCTGCTTTTCATGATAGAAGTTAATCTGTAAGTCACTAACAAAACAATTCCCATTTTCTGTCCACTGTATCCTGTCACCTGTTCCCTGTCACCTGGATACCTGTCCCCTGATAAATTTCCCGTAACAGGGAAAGTTGAGCCAACAGGGCAACCACTGCCGTATCAACCTGGAGGATCCTTTCACCTAAGGAAAATTTAACAAAACCCATCTCCACGAACCTTGCACATTCATATTCACTCCAGCCACCCTCTGCTCCCACGGCCAGGATAAGGGGTTTTTTCTGACATTTTTTTGCTCCTCCTTCTCCAATACCAACAAAAGCATCAGCAAGATTTTTTGAGCTGCCAGGATGAGCCAAAAGACCCGATCCATTTATATTAGGAACAATATCTTCTATAAAAGGTTTGAATTTATCGTAAATATCAACAGTGGGCAAATGGGTAGCCATTCCCTGTTCCAGCCCATCAATAAGCAATTTTTTTATTTTTTCACGATGGAGAACCGGAGATTGAAAAAACGATTTTTCCACCCGCCGAGCCCGAATCAGATAAAAACTACTAACTCCCATCACCGTAGCCTGTTTCAGAATTCTCTGCAACATAACAGGTCGGGGCAGGGCCAGGATCAGTTTTATATCCGGGTTGGCAACAGGTTCAATATGCAGATTAAGCTTCAGCTTAAAATTAACAGTTGCCGCGGTTATTGCCGTAATGATTGCCGTTCCCATGCGACCATTTATTTCACCGACCCGAAGCCTGTCTCCTACATCAAGCTTAAGAATATTAATTATATGCTCAGCCCGGCGGCCGGAAACCATAACATCTTCTCCCTGCCGCTCATTTCTTTCAAACAATAACAGATTCACAGGCACACCGACAGGGAGTTAATTAGCCCTTCATCACAGCCAGAGGTTTTAAGGTAATCATCACTTCTACCAGGTCAAGTTGACTGGCAATGACTTGATTTATATCTTTATATGCCCCGGGAGCCTCATCAAGATCACTCTTATTACGAAGAGCATGGATAACCCCATGGGCATTAAGTTTTTTTAGCTCTTCTTTAAGATCAAGTTTTTGCCGGGCCTGTTTACGCCCCATTTTTCTGCCGGCACCATGGGAACAGGAAGAAAAGCTGTCCTGATTACCTTTGCCGATGACCAGATAACTTGCCGTCCCTTGGGAACCGGGGATTATCCCGATTTCACCCTTGCCGGCCCTGGTTGCTCCTTTGCGATGGACAACCACATCTTTATTAAAATGGCTTTCAAACCCGGCATAATTATGAGCTATATTGATAAACTGATCAAACTTAAGAGTTCCTGTAACCGTCTGCAGGGCATTTTTTACCCGTTCCATCATCAATTTACGGTTTGCCAGGGCAAATTCAACACAGAAATTCATCTCAGCAAGGTATTGCCTGCCTTCAGAACTGTCCACCGGTAAAAAATCTAACTGCCAGGCCCGGGGAATTTGCACCCCATGCCATCCATTTAGTTTCTGGGCAAGTTTATTATAAAAATTAGCAACTTTATATCCCAGATTCCTGCTGCCCGAATGAATCATGATCCAGATAAAACCATCGCTGCCCTTCTGGATCTCAACAAAATGATTACCACCGCCAAGGGTACCAAGCTGCGACAGGGCATTTTTATATTCACTGACCACAACCGGCATCTCTACCTTACCGGTATCTTTTGGAACTTCCGGCATTAAGCTGGGAGACTGGCGTTTTTTATGATGGTTAAACCCCACCGGAATACTTTTACGAATCAGACCCAGCACCTCTTTCAACTGTTTACTGTCCATTGAGGGCAAAGAAGTCCTCAAACTGCACATACCGCAACCAATATCGACTCCAACCGCATTGGGTATCACCACTCCCTCTGTGGCCAGAACCCCGCCAATGGGCATACCATATCCGACATGGGCATCCGCCATAATGGCGATATGGCTGTGGGCAAAGGGAAAATTGGCAAGATTTACGGCTTGCTCCATGGCCCCGCTTTCCAGTTCATCAAGCCATAGTTTTATCGGTATATTTTCAGTATCGACAATTTTTTTCATTATAACAAATACTTACCTTTTCACATGAAAGTTGACAGTTAGGTTCTGCCCATGCCACAGCAACCAGCTTTCATAGTTTTTCTAAGGGGGATCTGGCCAATTTTATCCAACCATGCTGATTAATTATCTATTTGTCAATTCCAGACCCCGGCAATCTGCTGTCCACATTTACCACAACAGCTCCTCTTCAAGCCATTTCGTCTTATACTAAAACCATAACGAGTAATCAACTCTTCTCCGCATAGCGGGCAATAAGTATTTTCACCCCCTGTCCCGGGCACATTACCCTCATAAACATAGTCCAAGCCCTCGTCAATGCCAATATCCCTGGCAAGACGCAAAAGAGATACCGGAGTCGGCATCGTTTCTGTCATCTTATAGGTAGGATGAAAGGCATTAACATGCCAGGGGATGGTGGGAGAAATCGAATAAATAAACCTGGCAATATCCCGCAACTCCTGCAAAGAGTCATTCAAACCGGGAATAATCAGAGTGGTCACCTCTACCCAGACACCCAACTCATACATGAGGCGAACATTATCAAGCACCGGCTCTAATCTGGCCTTGCAGATCTTTCTGTAAAAATCATCGGAAAACGACTTGATATCAATATTAATACCGTCGAGAACCGTGCTTAAGTGACGGGTAAGCTCAGGGGTCATGAACCCGTTACTGACAAAAATATTTTTCAGTCTCCGTTCATGGGCTATCAGCGAGCAGTCATAAGCAAATTCATAAAAAACTGTCGGCTCCACATAAGTATAGCAAATACTGGCACACCCGGCTATTAATGCATCTTCAATCACCATTGCCGCTGTTCGTTTTCTGCCGGCTATTTCACCGTGATGGGTATGCGGATATTGGGAAATATCGTAATTCTGGCAGTGAAGACAAGCAAAATTGCAACCAACAGTGGAGATGGAATAGGCCTTACTGCCAGGCAGAAAGTTAAAAAGAGGCTTTTTTTCAACAGGGTCAACATGCTCGGCAATCAGATAACCATAAACGAGGCTATGGAGTTTTCCGCCCCGATTTTCACGCACCCCGCAGATGCCGCGGTTGCCATCTTTTATATGACACCGATGACTGCACAGCCCGCAAATACAAATACCATCATTAGCCTTTCCGGATTGGTAAAACAAGGCTTCTTTCATGCTCATATTCCTTTTTTACGCGTAACTGCCCCCCCTCATCCTTACACACAACTCTTTAAGAAGAGGCAACAGCTACCCTGACACATGGGGGAAACGGCGACTGTTTTTGCCCTTATGAAGATGCAACCATGACGGCAATTTATGTTTAATAAGGGCTCGCTCCCAACGGTCAATATAACGCTTTAGCAGTTTGTCCTTATTCTTCATGCCGGTTCGGGCTTTGTCAAAATCTATAATGTAAACTATGTCGCCATCATCAACCAGCACATTGCCGGGGTGAAGGTCTACATGTAAGATATTATTGTCGACTAATATGTTAATTTGATCCATCAAAGCATCCATTAGAAATTCTGCCCGGTCCGGTTCATTTATGTTGATTTCCGCAAGGCTTCTGGATCCTTGGATTTCACGGCTAATCAGCCAGGCCTGATAAAAAATTCGATTGCGATAGGCAAATACTAAAGGTTCAGGCACATTGACACCAATATTTTTAGCCAGAAGGAACAATTCATACTCTTTGCGGCATCGAGGTGCTTGACCCATTAAATAATATTGTTTATTAAAAAAACGAATGATTCCGCCCCGTAAATAATGTTTAATTACTGTAGGCGTGTTGTCCAGTAGTGCAATCCGTTTGACTGTTTCCCTGCCGCCTAATACTGAAACATCCTCCTCTTGCGGTCGGGCAAACATATCTATGAACTGATCCAGTTGTCTGTTAGGTAGAGTTTTATCTGACCCGAAAAAAAAACCGCGATATTTTTGAATTTTAATCATCTCCGGATATCTACTTGAGTTTTATGCAAATATTATTTATTAAACTTGGTGCCTTAGGTGATGTTATTAATACCCTGCCTCTGGCAATTTTATTAAAAAAAGAACTGGATGCACATATTTCCTGGCTGGTGGAGCCGCTGAGTTATCCTCTGATCGCTTCCCATTCATATATAGACACGACCATTTGTTTTGACAAATATCATAAATTAAGAGGTGTTGCATCGGTCAGGAAGGCTTTGCTGAAACAGCACTTTGATATTGTTCTTGATTTACAGCGGATATTAAAATCCGCAGCCTTTTGTGCTCTGGCATCAGGCAATCGCCGGATCGGCTTTGATCGTAAGCGCTGTAAGGAAGGAAGCCGGTTTTTTCCTTTTGAGCGTATTGCCCCAGGCGATCCGGACAAACATATGATTTATCAATATATGGATCTTGCCAATCATCTGGGAGTAAAAACCCCTGAAACCATTCAATGGGCAATACCAGTTGTTTCACCTTTGCCGGCCGGGCTGCCGGATAAATATGCCGTGTTAAATATCGGCGCCACCAAATCAGCCAACCGTTGGACAAGTCAGGGATTTGCCGGATTGTCCGATCTGCTGCAATCTCAATATCATCTTCCCTGTGTTCTTACCGGTGGACCTGAAGACCTGCAGATGGTAGCAGATATTATCAATAAATCAAACCATCATCCTATGAATCTGGTTGGCAAGACAACAATCAATGAACTCACAACCATTTTAAACGGTGCCGCGGTTGTCGTGACTTGTGATACAGGACCAATGCATCTGGCTGTTGCCCTGGGGAAAAAAGTTGTTGCTTTGTTCGGGCCCTCCGACCCGACCCGGACAGGACCTTTTTTCGGGGAGGTCATCAAAGAAAAGCTTGGTTGCATGCCCTGCAACAAAAGGCATTGTCAGACCCCCATATGCATGGAAAGAATCCAACCTGAAGAGGTAATGGAGCTTATACAAGGTATATTGTAATCAGTTCAGCGGCACAACGCCATCGCAAGCAAGAACGATAAATATCTTTTTTTATTTGTTGTGCAGCCCTAACCTGATCTGAGGATACGGTTTATAACTCCATCCCCATACCAAATATTTGTTTACAATCATACTAAACGACCAGCTAACTGATGATCTATTATTTTCTGCTCATCTTTTTTAATTTTTCAGCGACTTCGCCGCACTCCAGTTCCTTGCTTAATATCCAAAAAATATGTTTACAGAATAGAGTCTTGGGAGAGAGATTCAGCTTAAGCCTCTCCCATAATATGTGGTCTTTTTCTGCCTGTGTAACATGAGGGTTCTTTTTTCGGGACATGAGACACGCCAGAATGGTTGTCACGATAAACAGCGGGTACAAAAGCACACCTGATACCAAGGAGGTATTACTTATCCCGGTCTTGATACGCTGATCGACCCGAAAGCCGGCGATTGACAGAATTGTTTGAAAGTGTTGCACTCCCAACAGGAATAGGTGACCGAAATAGAGGTTATCCGAATCTTTATCCGCAAACCAGACACTGTCAATTTCCGTAGGTGGCATTCTGCTCCAGTAGTCTGATTCCAGAAAAAAATCTGTCAGCCGGGCCCTGACATGAGAATAATTGGGAGTGGTGACAAGCAATAGGCCGTCCTTTTTTAAGACCCGATTAAACTCCTCAAGCACCTTAAGCTGGTTTGGGGCATGTTCGATTCCTTCCTGGCAGATAATATAATCGACACTGTTGCTGTCTATGGGTAAGGCATGGTTCAGGTCGGCATATTGTGCGCTTACCTCCTTTAAGGTCATAAAATCAGGGAATAAATCAAACGCCTTTACTGTGGCCCCCTTCCTGATAAACTCATAAGTTGCCCTTCCATCGCCACAGGGAATATCAAGAACTATTTTGCCGCTAAGATCCGGGAGTTTTTTTATATAATCAGATACATACCTGTTTATTCCCTTGTCAGGAAAGGCATAGTTCCGCTTTTGTTCTTTTGCCATGTACGTTCCTTTTGGTACCAATCTTAGTACCGATTGACAACCTTGGTGATTCGAGTAAACTCAATCTCATCAACATTTTTATCTGACGAAAACAGAACACACCTACCCGAAGAGCACTATACCACGGATATTTGTCGGTATTAT
>CAYRGM010000060.1:0-10216 GCA_964423765.1 uncultured Desulfobulbaceae bacterium | reverse complement strand
TGTTCATCCTCTGGATATAAGTTTGAACTCCTTTTTCCTCGGCCTTGTCTGAAATCTCCATGCAGACATCGCAGGCAATACCTTTACAACTTGACAACGATTCTCTACTTTGTTTTGTCTTGGTTGTGCTCATTTGTTACCTCCATAAAAAGGACTTAGTCCCATCCGGGCTGTATATTATTTGCCTGGGTATTGTAAATTTATCCGGGCAATTATCAGGATAAATTAACAGAAAATGAAAAAGCTCATTCCAGTTTCAGCAACGAAGCATTGAAATTGCCGGAAATCTGACAAAACAAGACCTGCAAATGATAACTATTACTATAAATAAACTGTTTAATCAACTCCTAAGCATAGCTCCCGATTCAGGCGTAGCAAATTATTAGTATTTATAGATAGTTACACCTGACACCTACAAGAGTATAGAGCTATGGGTCTGTCAAAAAAATAACATAGTTAAGTCTGATTTGAAATGGTCATTTTATTTCTTGACAGACCTTGCAGGTAATACATAGACAAGCATTACAAAAAAACTGTTATCATATAACAGCTCTAATGTCCAGAAAAATACATAGCGAGATGTCCCGGTGTCAGGATAGATTGTTGTCAACTCGAATATTTCTAAGGGATAGGATAAGTTAACAGGGTTATAAATTGTGCTAAAAAGAAAAATAACGATAATCGGCGGCGGGGCAGCCGGGATGATGGCCGCTGGTCAGGCGGCTGAGACCGGTGCTGAGGTCATTATCCTGGAAAAGATGAAAATGCCGGGTCGAAAAATATGTATATCCGGTAAAGGAAGGTGTAACTTGACCAATGTATCCGAGTTGAGGGATTTTATAGACCATTTTGGTAAAAATGGTCGCTTTCTCCATCAGCCATTTAATTATTTCTTTGCAAAAGAGTTGATTTCCTTTTTTGCTGGTCTTGGCCTTGAAACAATCAGGGAGCGAGGGGGGCGAGTTTTTCCGAAAAGCGGCAAGGCATTAGAGGTATTTCATGTTTTGGAAAATTGGCTGAAAAAAAACAAGGTACAAATTATCACCAACTCTCCGGTGACAAGGCTGCTGGTCAAGGATAACCGGATTACCGGGGTGGAGAGTAAAGGAAAAATATACCCCTGTGATGCAGTTATTATTGCCACTGGTGGGGCTTCGTATCCGCGTACCGGTTCCAGCGGTGACGGCTTCCGCCTGACGGCAGCACTTGGCCACCGGATTGTCTCGCCCCGCCCAGCTCTGGTTCCTCTTGAAATTGCCAATGGAAGCAGTAAAAATATTTCTCAATTAGCCGGCCTTACTTTGCGAAATATTGAAGCCCGGCTTTGGATTGGTGGCAAAAAGGCAGGTGTTTTCTTTGGTGAACTCACCTTTATGGCATATGGAATCAGTGGTCCGGTGGTGTTGACCATGAGTGCTCAGGTTGTCGATGTGTTAAGGGCCAAGAAAAAAGAGATAGTAAATCTTGTGATTGACTTGAAACCAGCCATTAATGAGCAAAAACTTGATGCCCGCCTGTGCCGGGACTTTCAAAAACGGTGTCATGAACCATTATCAAGCATCCTGCGGGGGCTGCTCCCCCTTGAACTAATTGATCTTTGCCTGAAAGAAACCAGACTTGACCATCAACTGGGCGGTGGGCAGGTGCGAAGCGAGCAGCGGAAAAGGATCAAAAACTGGCTCAAGAACTTTTCTTTACAGATAAGCGGCTACCGCGGTTTTGACGAGGCAATTGTTACAGCGGGCGGCGTTGATTTACAGGAGGTAAATCCAAAATCAATGGAGTCAAAGATTATAAAAGGACTGTATATCGCGGGTGAACTTCTTGATTTGAATGGCGATACAGGTGGTTATAACCTCCAGGCCGCCTTTTCCACGGGCTGGCTGGCAGGACGGTGTGCAGCGGGAACCCCTCCGGCTTAAGACAGGCTATTAGTACCGGCGAATCTTGGGCAACTACCTAAACATTTTTCTTTCCTGCTTCACCGGTCTCATCCGCCGTCCTTTTTAACTGTCTGGATTTGGTAGAGACGGGTTTCAAACCCGTCTTCACGGTGACGATAATATTAACACATATTTTGGTTTTGCGACTGGTTTATTTATGCTAAAAATGTGTGAAATTTGTCTCTATGGGTTGTCTGCTTATTTTACGATGTCTGGAGTGACGGATTAACAAGGGTATACGATGCCTGTAGTATCTTTTCTGCACCTTGCTTTTAAACGAAAATTATAATTTTCAATGCACCCTGTATTCATCGTCGTCCCACTCGGCAAAATTAGCCACGGCGACAAAATATAACATAAGGATGCATGATTGTTGCTATTAAAAAATCTTCATGGTAATAAACTCGCTGGCAATTGAAAAATCAGGGCAATGAACGGGGAAAGCCAGGGTTCTGCCTGGAGTAGTTAGGTAACGATATGAGGTGCCATCTCATGTTTTCTGATTTTGATGAGACAATGCGGAAAATTTTCTTTCCTGATTCACCGGTCTCATCTGCCGTTTTCACGGTGGCACTGGCATGGCTGATTTACGGGAGGAGACGGGTTTTAAACCCGTCTCTACGGTGGCGGTGATATTAACACATACTTTAGTTTTGCGACTGGTTTATTTTTGGTAGAAACGTTTGAAATCCATCTCTACGGTTGTCTGCTTATTTTACGATGTCTGTTGAAAGAGTTTTAAGGAGAAATGAAATGAAAAGAAAAATTCTGATTGCAGCTTTACTGGTTTTGTTCGCTGTTCCTTCATTGGCACCGGCCAAAATGGAGAAATTGGTTCTGGCCGGTCCTAAATCAAGCGTCACTCATCCCATGACTTACATAATCGAGGCGGGTTTGTTAGATCATGTGGCAGAAGAAGTGGAGTTGATTATCTGGAACAACCCTGACCAGTTGCGTTCGCTTTTGGCCGCTGGTCAGGTAGATTTTGCCGCTGTTCCAAGTAATGTGGCAGCTAATTTTTATAACAAAGGAGTTCCGGTACGCCTGCTCAATATTTCCACCTGGGGTATTTTATGGCTGGTGTCATCTGATTCTCAAATTAAAACCATCTATGATCTCAAGGGTGAAGAGATATCCATGCCCTATCGCAATGATATGCCTGATCTGGTCTTTAGAAGCTTGGCACTAAAACAGAATCTTGATCCAGACCAGGATTTCAAACTGAGTTATAGAACAAATTTTCCTACTATTGTCCAGGATCTTTTAAGCGGTAGGGTCAAGCATGGATTATTAGCCGAGCCGCTGGTCTCGATTGCATTGATGAGATCTGCTCAAATGCAGGAGACAGCACCCAGGCTTTACCGGGCAGTCAGTCTTCAGGAGGAATGGGGTAGAGTGCATAACCGTGCCCCGCAAATACCCCAGGCCGGTATCGTAGCCACCCCCAGGATAACAGGTCAACCAGAGATAGTTGAAGCCTTTCAGAAGGCTTATAAAGAAGCGATTGACTGGGTTAATGCAAATCCGGAAAAAGCCGGTGAGATTGTAGTCAAGCATATATCAGGGTTAAAGGCTAAACCCGTTACCACAGCAATTAAGAATGTTGGATTAAATTTTGTTTCAGCCCAGGATGCACGAGCAGAGATCGAATTTTTTTATACAATTTTAAAAGAGATGAATCCAGCCACCATAGGTGGCAAGCTACCGGATGATGATTTTTACTGGAACGGAAAGTAATACCTGAATTGAGAGATTTTATGACTCAGATATGTGCTGATATCTCGCCGCTGCACTGCTGTGTGCCAAGGCTTCTTCAGGAAACCGCAGGCATACCCGTTTGGTCTCTGCCCACGGATTTCCTGAAGAAGCCTTGGCGTGCAAGAGATCAATGCAGGTCAAGCTAAAAAATCACTCAACTCAGGTGTTAATATCACCGCCACTGTAGAGACGGGTTTCAAACCCGTCTCCTTCCGCAACCATCAGCCATGCCGGTGCCACCGTGAAGACGGGTTTGAAACCCGTCTCTACCAAATCCAGACAGTTTAAGAGGACGGCAGATGGAACCGGTGAAGCAGGAAAGAAAATTATCCCCCAAACAGGGTATTTTATAGGGCATTTACGATGTCTGATAAAGGAAAATTTATGCAAATAATAAATGGTAAAATGACGATCCGCTCAATTATCGAGCAGTATCCAGATACGAGGGGATTATTTGTCGCCGCAGGACTTGCTGAGCTAATTGAAGGAGAAAAATTTGAAAAGGTTGCCTCTTTTCTGACCCTGCAATCAGCGTTAACAACCAGCGGTAAAGATCCCCAGGCATTTATTAAAGCACTTACGGATCAGATTCAATCTAATCAAATAAACACCGACATAACCCTTTTGCAAAATGATCAGACTCGGTGGGATGCCATCGGAGTCATTCCCATGCCAATCCATATCCAGATGTTAGAGGCTTTTGAAGAGTTTCGCACAACCCTGCGAAAAGAAAAAGCTTTGGATTTTAAGGGCCGGATGGCTTCGGCTCAGGAAGGCAGCGGTTGGATTGCTGAGAGCTATGGAGAGGTGGAAGACCCCGCTCTTCTGCCGGATATTTGTCTGGGACGGGGTTATGATTTCTTTTTCAGTAAAACCTTTAAGGATCGTTTTATTGAAACGGATATTTATTGCAGCGAGCCTGCCGCAGAAGAAAATCTTGATTTCAAAGGAATTGATCTGCAAGACCCCAAGGGTCATTACAATATTTTCGCGGTTATTCCGGCGGTATTTGTTGTTAAAGAATCGGCTCTGGGCAACCTTCCGGTACCGCGAAGCTGGGAGGAACTTTTAAAAGAGGAATATAAGAATTGTGTTGCCTTACCGGACTGTAGTGCAGATTTGCCAAGAGCCGTGCTTCTTGCCCTGTATTCCCGTTTTGGAGAAGACGGAGTGCGTCGCCTTGCCGCCAATATGGTTCAACGGCTCCATCCGTCGCAGCTGGTTAAAAAGATCCGTAGTTCCGCAAAGGATGTGCCTGCGGTGTCAATTATGCCTTATTTTTTCTCTCAGTTAGTGGAGGGAATTCCCGGAGTACATGTTGTCTGGCCCGAGGATGGAACTGTTATTGAGCCTCTCTATATTCTGGCTAAATCAGATGCCAAATATTTCACAGCTGAGCCACAGGCAGTTAAAGCCGCCAAAGAGTTCTTTTTGGGTTCTCAGGTGGCCGCAATCTTTGCCAAAGGACATTTCCCCGTCCTGCATCCGGATATTGATAACAAACTGCCAAAGGATGTCCCCTTGTGGTGGCTGGGCTGGGATTTTATTGAAAAGCATGATGTTGTTGGGCTGGCGGTAAAACTCCATGCGATTTTTGACCAGGAGACGGCCGGCAAGGGTTTCAGCAAAGGATGTAATTTATGAAATTTATCACTGTTTCCGGTCCGCCTTCTTCCGGTAAAACCGCAGTTATCTGCCGGGTGATTGAGTCGCTTAAACAACAACAGACCAATGTGGGAGTGGTAAAGTTCGACTGTCTGATGACCGAGGATGACAAGCTGTATAAACGGCTTGGAGTCGAGGTGCGCAAAGGTCTTTCCGGGGCTCTTTGTCCCGATCATTTTTTTATAAGCAATATTGAGGACTGTTTCAAGTGGGGTCTTGCTGAGGGTTTTGATATTCTGATCAGTGAAAGTGCCGGGCTGTGCAATCGCTGTTCACCCCATATTAAAGAGGTTACAGCTCTCTGCGTTATCGATAATCTCAGCGGTCATAATACCCCAAGAAAAATCGGCCCCATGCTAAAATCTGCAGATATTGTCATCATTACCAAGGGCGATATCGTCAGTCAGGCAGAAAGGGAAGTCTTTACTTTTCGAGTAAAAAGCGTCAACCCGAAGGCAATCATCATGCATGTGAATGGATTAACAGGTCAGGGTGCAGAAGAGCTGGCCAGATTATTCATGGATGATGAAGATGTTGAGAGTATGAGTGAGCGGCGCTTGCGTTTTGCCATGCCCATGGCACTCTGTTCCTACTGTCTTGGCGAGACGCGCATTGGTGAAGAGTATCAAAAAGGCAATATCCGTAAAATGAATATCTGAGATTCTACCTGAATATTTATCTGAGGTAACTGCATTGCAAATATCAATAAACAACGAATCCCCGGCAAGCCGTAATGAGATTTTAGGTACCGCCACCGGGTCATTACGAAAAAAGATACCGGTTCTGGACGATTTTTTCACCTCCTCCGGACTGCCGTTGCCTGGAGATGATGTTGCCCCGGGCGATTTCTTCCAAAGCCTGGACTATGATACCTTTAATGATATCGGCATGGAATGTGAAAAAATTGAAGAAGCATTTGTCGATTATTTTGTTGAGATGCTGGCATTTGAAGAGAAACCACGCTTTCAATTATCAAGTTTGACGATTCTTGGCGGCTTTGATAAATCCGGCACTCCTGAAGAATTAAATCTTGAACTGCGGCCAGGACAGATTGTCTGCATCGTAGGCCCGACCGGTTCAGGCAAGAGCAGGCTGCTTGCCGATATTGAATGGATGGCAAGAGGCGATACCCCGACCGGCCGGCGGATATTAATCAATGGCCAGCTTCCTGAAATTTCATGGCGGCATTCTCAGGAACATAGACTTTTTGCCCAGTTATCACAGAACATGAACTTTGTCATGGATGTGAATGTGACTGATTTTGTGAGAATGCATGCTGAGAGCAGACTTGTGGAGAATGTTAATGAGAAGGTTGAGCTGGTGATTGATAAGGCCAATGAGCTGGCGGGCGAGCCATTTACCACCAAAACCCTGCTGACAGACTTGTCCGGCGGTCAGTCACGAGCCTTGATGATCGCTGATATCGCCCATCTAAGCCGGTCGCCGGTGGTGCTTATTGATGAGATAGAGAACGCCGGCATAGATCGCCGAAATGCCCTCGATTTATTAGTGGGAGAAGATAAAATTGTTCTCATCTCAACCCATGACCCCATTTTTGCCTTGATGGGAGAGAAGCGTCTGATCCTGAAAAATGGTGGAATAAGCGGGATTGTCATACCATCTCTTGAAGAAAAAGATAATCTGAAAAAAATAGACCGTCTGGATAAAATCCTTCTCAATATTAGAAATCGTATTCGTAATGGGGAGAAGATCGATTTTACAATAGATGTGTAAGTGATCGGAAAAAGAATAAATGATAAACCGTGAACGGGTGCTTACCGCGGTCGGCTTTCTGCTGTTGTTAATCGGATGGCAGATTATGGCCATGCATATGCACGAGATTATTTTAGCCTCCCCACTTCAGGCAATATCCGCATTTTGGCATATGGTTGGCACACCTTACTGGAACGAGCATTTTTTTCTGACCCTGAAAAGAGTTACAACAGGGCTTATATTTGGTGGTTCTGCCGGATTTATTCTCGGAATTGCTGCCGGTTTGAACAAGGATATCAAGTGCCTGCTGGAGCCCCTGCGTTGGCTGATTATGAGTGTTCCACCAATCATTGTCGTGGTGTTGGCGATGCTCTGGTTTGGCATGGGTTCGACCATGGCAATCTTTATTGTTGCCGTGCTTGTTGCCCCCACAGTGTATATTAACACTGCCAGAGGCATTGAGATGGTGGATAAAAATTTGGTGGAAGTGTCCCATCTCTATAAATTTCCATTCCCCATGCTTATTAAAGATGTATATACTCCGGCGATTATCGGGCCGCTCAGTGCTGCCGTGGTAATGGTTACCTGTCAGGGTGCCCGGGTGGTGGTGATGGCTGAACTGCTTGGTGCCAACGATGGCATTGGCTACGCTCTTGGAGTAACAAGATCCAATCTGGAAATTCCACAGCTATTTGCCTGGGTGCTGACTACTCTTGCCATTGTTGCTGTTTTTGAATTTGTTTTATTTCGACCGATACATAATCATTTTATGCGTTGGAAAGCATGACCTGAGTTGAGCAATTTTCTAACTTGATCTATACTAATCTCTTGCACGCTAAGGCTTCTAAGAAAATCCTCAACAGACCAACGGGTATGCCTGCGGTTTTCTTAAAAACCTTAGCGTACAAAATATCAGCACATATCTTCGTCATAAAATCGCTCAATTCAGGTATGAATCCGATAATATCCTTTGAAAAAGTGGTGAAGCAGTATAAGGGCAGGGAGATAATCTCTTCCCTTTCCCTTGAGATTTACCACCGGGAAGTTGTCGGGATACTGGGTCCAAGCGGGGTCGGCAAGTCAACTATCCTGAAACTTATTGCCGGTCTTGAAACAGCCACTAAGGGCAGGGTACAGGTAGATGCTAAACAAATTGGCTATGTTTTTCAGGAACCCAGACTTTTTCCCTGGAAAACAACGCTGGAAAATGTGACGCTGCCCTTAAAAGCACAGGGGATGGGAACAAAGGAGGCTGACAGCCAGGGTAAACATTATTTAAAAGCCATGGAATTAGATGAATTTACCGAATATTATCCGGCTCAGCTTTCCGGTGGCATGAAGCAAAGGGTTTCCCTGGCAAGAGCGTTTGCAATTGAGCCTGAAGTTTTACTACTGGATGAACCATTTAGTTCTCTGGATCTCAAACTTAGAAACAATTTATTAGCGATGCTTAGAAAACGGCTTCAGGAGCAGCCTATGACTGTTTTATATGTTTCCCATGCCCCGGAGGAAGTTGCCCAAATTGCCAGCAGGGTTTTTATGGTTCATTCCGGCGGAAAACTTGTAGAACAGACCTTGTAAATTGAGAATTGAGAATTGATAATTCTTGACCATAAAACAGACATCGTAAACGCCCTATTTTTTGGACAATTTTCTTGTGCAGCTTTCTCTGCCCCCGATAATCAAGCCCCTTGTCTGGTTGATAATTCTCAATTCTCTGTAATACGCCCGGGCTACCCATGGTCTGGAGAGATTTATACAGGTTGCGGCGGAAATCGCGTCTATCCCATACCCCCTGGATAGACCCCGTTGACATGGAGGTCAAGTCTCATTTTGACATATAGATGTGACGGAGCTACACTCATGTTACCATGAGTCGAGCATTACGCCTTGAATACCCTGGCACCTGATATCATCTGATGAATCAGGGTCGGCACAATGGGTGATTATATCTTTGCTAACAACAAGTAAGGGGGCAAGTCTACCTTTGATATCAAGGGTATCCCGGAGCTTGCTATTATGCCATGAATTATGATAAAATTAAAAAAACGGAGGCAATACTTCTTGTCTTATAATGCCGGGAAGTACCCGTGTTTTCTGATTTTACTGTTAAAAATCAACGGCAGCCTTGCCCCCCTTTATCAAGGGAAAAGAATGGCTCAAGATGAGACTTGACCCCCACTTCAAACCAGTAGCTCCAACGCGATAACCAGTCATATTTTTCCAAATCCATATTAGAGGCACGCACTCCCCAGACCACTCGCGCGGCTGGAACAAAAGGGCGCAGTACAACGGCGAGTATATTGGCAGTACCCATGAAACTATAAATAACATCCGGCGCTTGTTGACGCAAAATCACCCTCAGCCGAAGAATAAATAACAGTAGATCCCAACGTCCTTTTTTATGCAGGCTTAATAGCTTTACTTTTGAATTATTGAATTCATTGGCGTAAAAACCACCACTATAGAAAGTCAACACCGTTACCTGATAACCTTTTTCTGCCAGACCTTTAGCCGTGACCACCAATTGGCGTTCTGCGCCTCCGGCATTCAGAGAACGGATAAAGAAGAGGATTTTTTTCATTTATGCCTTGTCGTTTTTTAAAATAAAAACATTACATGCACTGCCAAGAATAAAACTTAACTTTCTACGAATACTGATGTTTAACCGAGTGTCCATAATTGAGCTACCTGTATAAAATAACCCCACTGGCTCTATAGTCTTAACTGACCAACCTGTTTCACGAAATAAGGTAGACCATACCCTACTACTAAAATAGTAAATTTCTGTGCATGCATTCCTTGCGTGCTCGCCATGCACTGCAGGCAACCTCCAGCTTTTCAAAACTTCGGTGATATTTGACCAGAAACGCCAGCTACTTGATGGCAAAATATGAATTACAACGCCGTCTAACTTTAAAACCCGTCGTATCTCTTTTTGAAATTCACGAACATGTGGAATATGCTCAAGTGTATTGCTACTGAATACAATATCAAAATGATTATCGTCAAATGGGATGTTTTTTCCATCATAATCAGCAACATTCCAGATACGATTATTTTTTAAATTACTTGTTATTATATCAACTGAAGTTTCCCGTTTTTTTAGTAGCAGTGATCCGAGATCAACCATAACC
>CAYRGM010000059.1:0-10312 GCA_964423765.1 uncultured Desulfobulbaceae bacterium | reverse complement strand
CTCGCTTACCTATTCGTTCATTTCGGAGTCTCGTTCCTCGCTTACCTGAGCTTTGCAGCGTATAATGTTACTCAAGAAGCCCAGGTAAGCGAGGAACGAGACTCCGTGGAGTGTAGCTGAATAGTTACCACATTTTAATCATGAATAAATATCGACCCTGACCGTGAATGTAATTAATAATCAGTAGTTAAGGAATGTAAGATGAAACAAGACCCTGATAAAATGCGTAACATCGGCATCAGTGCCCATATTGATTCCGGCAAGACAACCCTGACCGAACGAATTCTTTATTATACTCGAAAAATACACACCATTCATGAAGTTCGCGGTAAAGATGGGGTCGGGGCAACCATGGACTCCATGGAGCTTGAGAAAGAACGGGGTATTACCATTCAGTCAGCGGCAACATTCTGTAACTGGCAGGGAACTGATATCAACATCATTGATACTCCCGGTCATGTGGACTTTACCGTTGAGGTTGAACGGGCACTCAGGGTTCTGGACGGTGCCATTCTTGTTCTATGTTCGGTGGGCGGTGTCCAGTCACAGTCGATTACCGTTGAGCGACAGATGACCCGATATAATGTTCCCCGCATCGCCTTTATTAACAAATGTGATCGCACCGGAGCTAATCCTGAGCGAGTAGTTCAACAGTTACGGGATAAGCTGAACCTGAATGCAGTTATGATTCAGATACCGATTGGTCTTGAGAGTGAACTGCAGGGAGTGGTTGATTTGGTTTCCATGAAGGCTGTTTATTTCGATGGTGAACAAGGAGACGATATTCGATATGAAGATATCCCTGTAGAATTGCAGGATGTTGCTGAGGAAAGAAGGGAAGAGTTGCTTGATGCGGTCTCCATGTTTTCCGATGAGTTAATGGAAGTAATGCTTGAGGAAGAAGAGATTTCTGAAGAGCTGGTTCGAGAAGCCATCCGCAAAGGCACACTCAGCTTGGAGCTTGCTCCGGTCATGATTGGTTCTGCCTATAAAAATAAAGGTGTTCAGGTTCTTCTTGATGCGGTTACCCATTACCTTCCCTGCCCAACCGAGGTGAAAAATATTGCTCTTGATCTTGATAAAGATGAGGTGGAAGTTGTTGTTTCCAATAACCCTGATGATGACCTCGTTGCCTTGGCCTTTAAACTTGAAGATGGCAGGTACGGTCAGTTGACTTATATTCGTACCTATCAGGGAGTTATTCGTAAAGGTGAGACAGTCGTCAACACCAGAACTGGCAAGAAGGTCAAGGTGGGACGATTAGTTAGGATGCATGCCAATGAAATGGAGGAGATAGAAGAGGCCGGTTCCGGTGATATAGTGGCTCTGTTCGGAGTTGACTGTGCATCAGGAGATACTTTCTGTGGTGGTAAAAAGAATTGGTCAATGACTTCTATGCATGTACCGATCCCGGTAATTTCTCTGGCCATAAATCCCGTGGATAACAAGGCACAGGTAAATATGTCTAAAGCCTTAAACAGGTTCACCAAGGAAGACCCTACTTTTAAAACCTTTGTTGACCATGAGACCAGCGAAACAATTATTTCCGGGATGGGCGAGCTGCATCTTGAGGTATATATCGAACGGATGAAGCGGGAATATGGTGCTGAGGTGACAGTGGGAGCACCCCAGGTTGCATATCGGGAAACCATCACCCGGCGGGCGGACTTTGATTATACTCATAAAAAGCAAACTGGCGGTTCTGGGCAGTTTGGTCGGGTTGGCGGTCATATGGAACCTCTTGAAGATGGTGAGTACGAGTTTATTGATGAAATTGTCGGCGGTTCTATTCCCCGTGAGTATATACCTTCCTGTGATAAAGGCTTCCAGGCTTCCATGAAGAAGGGTACCCTGATCGGTGCGTCGATTACCGGTGTTAAAATGCTTGTCAGTGACGGTAGTTTTCATGCGGTTGACTCTTCAGACATGGCGTTTCAACAGGCGGCAAAAGGTGCATTCAGGCAGGGATATGCTCAGGCCGGTCCGGTTATAATGGAACCGATAATGAAAGTTGCTGTTGAGGGACCATCTGAATTTCAAGGTGCGGTTATGGGCAGTCTGAATCAGCGCCGGGGTATGATTGTCGGCACATTTGAAGAGGGTACCTATACCGTGGTTGAAGCAGAGATGCCTCTTTCCGAGATGTTTGGTTATTCAACAACCCTCCGTTCTCTCACCCAGGGTAAGGCTGAATTTACCATGGAGTTTGCAACTTACAAGCAGGTTCCTAAAAGCGTATCTGAAGAGCTGATCAAATCATATCAGGATCAGCAAAAATAATCCTGATAACTTATTTAATTGAGAATTGATAATTGATAATTCTCGGCCATAAAAGGGGCTTGATTATCAGGGAGCAGGGAAAGCTGCACAAGAAAATTGCCCAAAAAACAGGGCGTTTACGAGGTTTGTTTTAAGAGAAATGCATAATGTAAACATTTAAGAGGCAGAACCATGGTATATAAATCGCTGGCTAATCAGAATCCGTTACGGGTGTTAAACCTTGGGATCGGCAACAGGCAGATGGGTCTGGTCATGGCCCGGGCAGGTCTGGGGAAAACTGCCCTGCTGGTACAAATAGCATTGGACTCCATTCTTCGTGGCAACCGGGTTGTTCATGTCAGTATTGGCGAATCCATTGAAAAAAACAGAATATGGTATGATGATATTATTCAGAGCATATTACAAGAACATGCAGTTTCTCAACCCCATGAACTGATAGATATGGTTAACCGCCATAGAATGATTATGACCTTCCAGGCGGATACCTTTAACCGAGCTCGCCTGGAAGAGAGGTTAAGTGACTTGATTCTTCAGGATATTTTTAAGCCTAACTGTCTTGTGGTGGATGGTTTTGACTTTGAAAATGTTGATCGTGCGGCAATTGATGACTTAAAAGAGTTCATCGAGAGCATGGGTTTACAGGCTTGGTTTTCCGCAATCTGTCACCGGGGAGACTCCCGTGTTTCTCCTACTGGTGTGCCTGCACCGTGCCATGAAGTGGATGACCTGTTTGACATAGTGGTTCTTTTAAAACCGGAGTCGGATGCAACCATTGATCTGGAAATTATAAGAAATAACGATGATGATGCAGCACCCGGTGGTTTACTCAAACTTGATCCATCGACAATGATGGTCAAGGAAGGGTAAGGAGTTGTCCGCAAATCCCCTTTTTGTAAACCCTTATTTTTTCTCCACATACAGACATCGTAAACACCACATGGAAATGCCCTGTTTTTTGGGACTATTTTCTTGTCATTCCGGCATGCTCCCAGCTTAAAACATACTGGGACAAGCGTTAGCCGGAATTCACCTGCCCACAGAAAGCACCCCTTTTGGCATCCGATTTAAACATGTTGTCCCATGGATTTCCCTGTTCCGTCATTCTGGCATGCTGTTAGCCGGAATCCATTCGCATACAATATGGATTCCGGCTAACAACATGCCGGAATGACGGAGTGTGTGCCGCTTTACTAAAAAGACTGACATAATAAAAAATATGAATTTTATTATGTGAATTTTTAATTTATTTTCCCCCTTTCCCCATGCACTTTCGTCCCTGTATAGACCTGCACGCAGGTCGGGTTAAACAGATTGTCGGTTCAACTCTATCTGATTGTCAATCCGACATGCCCCGGGTAAATTTTTCCTCTTCTTTCTCGCCTTCATATTACAGCCGGATGTACCGACAGGATGATTTAACCGGCGGACATATTATAATGCTTGGTCCCGGCAACGAAAATTCTGCCATTGATGCCTTGGCTGGTTGGCCGGGGGGAATGCAGATTGGCGGTGGGATTACAGCCGATAATGCAGAACTCTGGTTGGAAAAGGGAGCATCTCATGTTATTGTTACATCCTATGTCTTTCATGATGGCAAATTAAATGAAAATCGACTTCAACAGTTAATCAGCCGGATCGGTCGTGAACGAGTAGTGCTTGACCTCAGTTGCCGGCAAAAAGGTAATGAATATTTTGTGGTTACTGATCGCTGGCAGAAATTTACAGATTTAAACATAAATCGCCGGGTAATAACGGAGTTATCCGGGTATTGTGCGGAATTTCTTATCCATGCGGTGGATGTTGAAGGAAAGTGCATGGGAGTGGACCGAGATTTAATCAAGCTCATAGGGGAATGTTTTCCTGTGATTCCCGTTACCTATGCCGGTGGCGTGTCTTCTCTCAATGACCTTGCCATAATTAAGGAAACAGGGCTGGGAGCACTTGATGTAACTGTAGGTTCATCACTTGATATTTTTGGCGGCACTGGTCTTGGTTATCGGGAGGTGATTGACTTCTGTAGGATGCCTTGAAAAATTAGAATTTTCGTTCAAAATCGAGGCGCAAGAAAAATTTTACCGCAGGTATATAGTTAATATTACGAGGATAAAATTTTTCTTGCAACAAATAGTTTGGGCGAAAAGGCAATTTTTCAAGGTAGCCTGTAGCTATTAACTATGATGGCGTAACCGTAATGGTCGCCACAACCGATAATGCAAGTCCTTGTTTTGAATATATTTGTAAATATTTGATCCTGCATATAAACATAAAAGGTAACTGTTCAGAGAAATGAACAAACTTCAGTACTCTTGGAGTGCAGCTGAATAGTTACGGTTACTTTTAGCATATGTCTTATGGGGAGGGGAGCGGGGGAAAGGATTTTTCTTATGGATGAGCAAGACCCGAGAGTAAAAAAAATCCATTCTTTTATAAAAAAAATGCCCAGCCTCTCCACCACTGTTGGCAAAGTTTTGGAAATTTGCAGTCGTACCAATACATCTCCCAACGATTTGAATAAAGTTATTTCTCTTGATCCCGTACTCACAGGGCAGGTGCTGAAACTGATTAATTCAGCATATTATTCCCTAATTAACAAGGTTACTTCCCTGACACGAGCAATTATAATGTTAGGATTGAACACGGTTAAAAACCTTGCCCTGTCCACTGCGATTATTCGCAGTGTCAATCAGGCAAAAAAGTCCAGGGTCCTACCAATCAGTAAATTTTGGACGCATTCCATCGGAGTCGGGGTTATGGCTAAGCTGCTGGCCGGTGAGCTTGGTGTCCCCTTTGGGGAGAGGGAAGAGTATTTTGTTGCCGGACTTCTTCATGATCTTGGTAAAATACCTTTTGGTGATGAATACATAGAGGTCCTTGCTCTGGTTAAGAAAGAACAGCAATCCCTTATTCGCATAGAGCGGGCTAATCTATTTCTGAACCACCAGGAAACTGGGCTATTGATAGCAAAAAAATGGAAGTTAAATGAGGCTATCACCGAGGCTATTTGTCTCCATCATAATCCGGAATTGGCCAGTACACAACACCAACAAATGGTGGCGGTTGTCTCTCTTGCAGATGCCTTGATCTGCCTGTTTGATATAGGTTATGCCGGTAACCTCTACCCTGATGAAGAGCATATAAGTAACGCTCTTAAGATTAGCGGTCTGTCATGGCAGACGGTCTCATTGCTGCTTGAAACTGTAGAAGAGGAAATTATTAAGGCCGAGATTTTCCTTAAAGTATAGAGAAACCTGAATTGAGCGATTTTATGACGAAGATATCTGTGCAGATCAAGTTATAAAATCGCTCAACTCAGGATTAAGCATCAGCAATCGGTAAGTGAGGTTTACGGTGATCAAAGTAAAATTCTGGGGGGTACGGGGATCAATTCCATGTCCAGGCCCTCAAACCATGAAATATGGGGGTAACACCGCCTGTATAGAATTGCGTTTTCCCGAAGTTAATCGTCATATTATTATAGATGCAGGCTCCGGTATCCGTGAACTTGCAAATAATATGATGCTGGTAGATCTTCCCAAGGGACCGATTACAACGGAAATTTATTTATCCCATACCCATTGGGATCATATAATGGGTTTTCCGTTTTTTATTCCAGCTTATATCCCCGGTACCACAATAAAAGTATTTGGACCGGTCACCTATGAGGAAGACCCTTTGGAGGAAATTGTCGGCGGTCAGATGAAATACCGTTATTTCCCGGTTAATATGGGAGAGCTGGCTGCATCTATAGAGTACCAGCAACTCAAAGAAGAGCCTGAAATTGATCTTGGAGATGGCATCTTTCTCTCCACGACCATTATCAATCATCCCATCACGGCTCTTGGCTATCGATTTTCTTTTCGGGGAGCAGTGTTTTGTACAGCTTACGATACGGAACCATTCAGGAATCTGTTTATAACTGATCCTGATAATCCGGATTTTGACAGTATGATGGCTGAGGAGGGAGAGGCCGTAGCCAGAGAACAGAATCAGGTTCTTGAAGATTTTTTTGCCGGAGCTGACTTATTGGTTCATGATGCACAGTATACAGAAGCAGAGTACTTAAACGGGAAAATTGGCTGGGGACATACACCGATAGAACATGCTCTTATGGCTGCCCGCAGAGCCGGGGTAAAAAGTTTGGCACTTTTCCATCATGATCCGGATCGAAGTGATGCTGATCTGGATATGATGTCAATAAAATATTGTCAGGGTAAAAACGAGGAAGATACAGATATTTTTTTTGCCCGGGAAGGCATGGAGATTGAACTTCCAGCAAGAGAGGGAAAACAGAGATGACATATGTTAAACTGGATTGTCAGGGTCTTGCCTGTCCAGAACCGGTTATACAGACAAAAAACGCTCTGGAAGAGGGAGCGGACAACCTGATGATAAGGGTTGATAATGAGGCTGCACGAGATAATGTCAGTCGCTTTGGTCAGAGCCGTAACTGTATCGTTGAGGTTCAGGCTGATGATGGTTGTTTTCTGGTCAGTATCCAGACCAGGGCAGCAGCTACAGCTAAAAAAAATCTCAACCAACCAGGAGAGTGCTCTCCACTATCCTCCAGCCCTGAAAATGGTATTATCCATATTGTTTCATCTGATTCTATGGGGCGCGGTAACGATGAACTTGGCTGGGCTTTGTTGCAGTCTTATATCCGGACAATTAATGAGTTGACTCCCCTGCCGGAAAAAATCATCTTTTATAATGGCGGTGTCAAACTGGTTGCAACCGGTTCCGGGGTTATTGAAAACTTGCAGAAACTTCAGAAGCAGGGAGTGACAATACTTGTCTGTGGAACATGTCTTGATTTTTACAAACTAAAATCAGCTCTTAAGGTTGGTCATATCTCAAATATGTATGAAATTATGAGCAGTATGAGTGAGGCAGAAAAACTGGTAAGTCCATTTTAGGGGACTTGAAATATGAACGGTCTCTGGGTACACTACTATGGTTCATAATTAAATAGCATAGGAATTTTCATTTTCGGGCAATTGTATCATCATGGTTATGTGTCACGCGTGGTGCGATATCATCAGTTGATGTCGTTAACTTTACAATCAATTATTAACAGACTAAAAGCCTGCCCGAAGGGTGCTAAATCTAAATAGGTAACTATTCAGCTTACACTCCGTGAAGCATATCTGAACAGTCACAGCCCAAGGTTATGGGTGTTTGTTCATCTCGCTGAATAGTTACAAAAATATAACATCTGATGTTTCCTGGAGAAGTAAATATGCGTTTACTATATGGCCTACACATTCGTTTAATTATTGTGGTTTTATTGATATCCGTGGCCACGGTTGAAAGTAAGACCATAGAATTTGACAGCAACCGAAACCGTATAATTTCTTCTATTATCGGTAATCAATTACCCAAACAGCATTACAGTCGCATACCTTTTGACGATGAATTATCAAAAAGAGGTTTTGAGCTGTATCTGAATCAACTTGACCCCCGCAAACGATTCCTTCTCCAGTCTGATGTAGATGAGCTGGGTACCTTTTCTACCCATATAGATGATGAACTGCGACGAGGAAGAGTTGTGCTTCCCGATGTTGGTATGCAGATACTTAACAAAAGGATACGCCAGGTTCAGGCCATGTTGGAGCCGATTATCAAGATGGGCTTTGACCCTGATCGACAGGAGTACCTTGAATCTGATCCGGATAAAATAAAATTCTCTGCAAATAAGGATGAGCTGCGGAATCGTTGGCGGTTGGTTTTGAAAATGGGAATAATCAATGAGTATCTCATCCAGGTTAAGAAGAATGATAAGAAAAAGGAAAAATATAATCTGAAAAAATCGGCTGTCCCAGCAGATATAACCAAAACTCCTTTGTGGCAGGAGGCTGTGGCAACGGTTAAAAAAAGAAATGTCCGCTCTTTGAACCGTCTTCTCAGGTCATCCCGCCAAGATCATTTCGATCGTTATTACGATGCAATTGTCAGGGCGTTTGATCCTCATACCAGCTATATGCCTCCCCGGTCTATGGAAGATTTCGATATTCATATGTCCGGCTCGCTTGAGGGAATAGGTGCTTTGCTGCGGGAAGATGACGGCCATATCAAGGTGGTAAGAATCATTCCAGGATCTGCCTCAGAGCGACAGGGGGCCTTGGAGCCGGAAGATATTATTCTCTCTGTTTCAGAAGAGGGAGGCGAGCCTGTTGATATTACAGAGATGCGGATTCGGGAAGCGGTTGGTTATATTCGCGGTCCCAAAGGAAGTAAGGTAATTTTGACTGTTATCAAACCTGATGGGAGCAGGAAAATAATTCCAATAATTAGGGATATGGTCAGGATAGAAGATAGTTATGTGCAATCAACCATACTTCAAGGGGAGTCAGGCATTAAGGTCGGCTACATTAAAATACCCAGTTTTTATCGCGATTTTCGTGCTCAGAGAGCAGGTGTTAAGGGAAGAAATGTAACTGATGATACTCGTAATGCTGTGGTCAGACTTAAAAAAGAGAATATTGAGGCTCTGATCGTTGATCTTCGTAATGATGGCGGCGGTGCCCTGATTGATGCGGTCTCAATTTCGGGACTGTTTCTGCCAGGTGGTCCGGTGGTTCAGGTTAGAGATTTTGAGGGCAATGTCAGAGTGCTTGAAGACACGGATAAAACCGTACTCTATGATGGACCTCTTATTATTCTTATCAATCAGTTTTCGGCTTCAGCTTCTGAGATAATGGCGGCTGTCCTTCAGGATTATAACCGGGCTCTGATTATCGGCACTCGCCACAGTCATGGCAAGGGAACGGTTCAGGCTCTCTTGGATTTGAATCGTTACCTGCCCATTCTACATTTTGGACGATATGATGATCTTGGTGCACTCAAGGTTACAATTCAGAAGTTTTATAGAGTTACCGGCGGTTCAGTCCAGTATAAGGGGGTTGTGCCGGATATTATTGTTCCGAGTGTATTTGATTATTTTGAAACAGGGGAGAGATATCTTGATAACTCACTCCCCTGGAGTACGATTCAACCTGTCGTTCATAATAATTGGCAAGGAGAAAGCTTTAATCTGGAAAAATCAAAATACTATGGCACTAACTGGATAGAAAATAATAAAATATTTGCCAAAATCGCAAAAGAGGCTATCCGGGGAAAAGAGAGGCGGAAACAGACTAAAATTAATGTATCTCTAACTGCAATGAAAAAGGATAGAGAAGATGCAGAAAGGAGACAAGAAGAGGCCATTGCCGCTGGAATTATTGATCGTGATGATCTTAAAGATAATATAGTCAATCAAGAAAAAAAGAGCCTTAAAGAGCAACTTGCCGATGACCCCGTGGTGAATTTGTCGTTATTTCTTATAGAGCATCAAGCCAGTTATTTTATAGAAAACAATAGAAGCTGATAAGATCGTATAGTTACTGGGTACGCTTACATGTAGGGTTCCCTCAGCATGCATTTTTCAACTTAAACTTAAGTTGAGCGATTTTATAACTTGATAGCATAGGAATTTTCATTTTCGGGCAATTGTATCATCATGGTTATGTGTCACGCGTGGTGCGATATCATCAGTTGATGTTGTTAACTTTACAATTAATTATTATCAATTGATTATTGATTATTTGATATGGCAAAAGGCGATGATATACAAAAAAGGCTGATTGATTTTGCCGTGAGCATTATTAATCTCACAACAAAGTTATCAAAATCTTCAGCAGAACAACATGTTGCTGGGCAGATATTACGGAGCGGAACATCTCCTGCACCTAATTACAGCAGTTCCCGAAGTGTCATAACTGGCTGATATTATTAATCTTAAAATCAACTCTTTCGTAAACATTAAACGCAAAAAGATAATAATTTCAACCTGTTAAGATTGTTTGCTTCGGGAATAGCTGACCTAATTATGCAGAGCCAGATAATACCAAAGTAAGAGTGTGCAAGTTTATATAAAGAGTGTGATGAACTTTGCAGGATTATAAGCACGAGCGTAAAGACTGCTTTCAATCGCAAAACTAATAATCAATTATTAACAAACTAAAAGCCTGCCCGAAGGGCACTAAATTTATCT
>CAYRGM010000058.1:0-10389 GCA_964423765.1 uncultured Desulfobulbaceae bacterium | reverse complement strand
CACTACAAAAAGTTACAAATTCGCAACATGCTGTTTTAGCGATACTTTTATTTTTGCTACTAGCTAAAAATCGTCATTTGGGGGGTTCTTGAGGATAATTATCGCAAAGTTGGGCTAATGAACGCTTACAACACCTCATTGACTACAAATCTATACCCTTGGTGAATGGTTACTCAAACCTGAGTTGAGCGATTTTCTAACTTGATCTGCACAGATCTCTTGCACGCCAAGGCTTTCCGGAAATCCTCAACATACCAACGGGTATGCCTGCGGTTTCCGGAAAACCTTGGCACACAAGATATCAGCACATATCTGCGTCATAAAATCGCTCAATTCAGGTCAAATTAAAAGTATACCCCCTTGACCTCCACTTCCCTGCTCTCATGCTTTTGTTGCAAAATTCTTTTTGCTGTTCGCCAGGCTTCTTTCGTCATATCATTTATACCAATTCCCTGCCAGCCAAAACCACAGATATGAAGATCATCAAACTGGTCATGCAGTTGTTCATACCAGTTAAGCAGAGCCGGATACCCCCGCTCAAGCTGGGGTATGATCCCGCCTGGTCGCAACACCCTGGTGTATGAGGGCGGGGGCAGTGCCATGAGTTGGTTTAAGTCATTATATACATTGGTAATGATCTCCTCGTCACTTAAACTTATTCTTTCCGGATGACGACGGCCTCCGATTAGGGCTTCGATTAGTTGTTGGCCGGCTGGAGCCCGACCGGCAAACATATGGGATGAGAACAGTGCACCAAGGGTAAAACGCTGTTCCGACTCGGGAGCAAGATAACCAAAACCAAAAGGGATATTAGCCTGTTCAGAAAAACCAAGAGCCACGGTTACAATCCCGGCCTCAGGAATTGAATTGACCGGCGGCGGCGACAGATTATCTAAACCTGCCAGAAGAGGCAGACATTGATTAACCGGCAGGGCGATAATCAAATGGCGGCAATTGAAAATATTCTGAGAGGTGAAAACCTGCCAACCCTCTTTACTGCGAATAATTTTCTGAACGCCTGCTTTGTACATGATCTCCCGGCTCTCGTCTAAGGGAGCGGCAAGAGCCTGGGGAAGTCGCCCCATACCAGAGCGAAAACTTGTCATGGCCGGCAGGGTAAATTTATCCTGCTTGCCCTTACCGGCTTTTTTCCCTGTTAATGCTTTTTTCAGCACTCCCTTAATCACAGAGCCATGCTGTTTTTCAAGAGTTCGTACCCCGGGCATAACCGCATCAATACTCAACTTGCTTATATCACCGGCATAGGTACCGGTGAACACCGCATCGGCAAAAGGAATGATTTTTCTGCCAAACCTGTATGCAACCCATTCGCTTACACTCGGCTCTCCGGGCATGGGTTTTTTGAAAATATCTGCAAAAAATCTCAATTTGGCGGCAGCAGGCAGAATAGGTGATTTGAAAATTTTAAACGGACTCTGGGGGATATTATTGAGCTTGCCGTTTAAACAAATATAACGGGAAAACTTTTTCAACGATGCTTTCTCCACTTCTCCATCAAGACCGGCAAGGTGAATAAGAACCCGACTTTCCAGACAGTTATCCAGAAACCCGTGGGGTCCCCGTTCGGCAAGATATCCTTCTTCATTATGGCTGCTGATAACTCCGCCTGGCCGCTCACTCTGTTCCAAAATGAGAAGATCAATATCCGTTTGCTTATCTTTAAGGAAACGGGCAACACTTAAACCTGATAATCCAGCACCGATAATTATCACTTCATAGCTTTGACTGTTCATGGGGCATGACTATATTATTTATTTTTCTTGTTCAATTTATGGATTGCAAACCCTACTTGACAGAGAGATAATCATGCTTAATTATCAAGTAACCTTTTGCCAGCACATCTTAACCCATTCCGGAGTCTGCATTTATTAGATGCACGGTCACTTTTTACCAGCATTGTAAGTCTATACTCCTGGTGAGTGCTTACCAATATAACGCCATACAATAATATATGTAAAGATGGAAGACAAGAGACAACCCATCATAAAAGAGAGGAAGAACAAAATGAGTACAGAACAAGTTGAAACCAAACAGTTCCAGTCAGATACCAAAAAGGTTCTCGATATTGTCATCAACTCCCTGTATACGGACCGGGATGTGTTCATCCGAGAGCTGGTTTCAAATGCAGCCGATGCCCTGGAAAAATACCGGCACTTGAGTTTAACGGAAAAACCTGAATTTGATGCCCATGTCCCCCTGGAAATAAACATAGAATGCGATGATAAAAAACATTTTCTTACCATCACCGATACCGGCATAGGAATGAACAAAAAAGAACTGGAAACCAATCTTGGCACCATTGCCCATTCCGGTTCTGATCGTTTCCTTGAAGAATTAGCCGAAGCTGCCAAAAAAGATGTAAACCTGATCGGTCAATTCGGAGTTGGTTTTTATTCGGCCTTCATGGCTGGTAAAAATGTCCGGGTGCAAACCAGATCATGGGATGGTGGAGAGGGGTATGAATGGGAATCAAACGGTGATGGCTCTTACACGATTAAACCATGTGCAGGGCTGCATCGGGGAACAAAGGTCATCATTGACTTAAAAGAAGATGCCAAAGATTATGCAACCAAATTTACAGTTGAGAGAATCGTTAACCAGTACTCCACCTTTGTCCCATTTCCTGTAAAGGTTGAAGGAAAAACCGTTAACACTGTTCAGGCTATCTGGACCAGATCAAAAAATGAAATAAACGATGATGAGTATGCGGAATTTTACAAATTCATCGGTAATGCCATTGATGAACCGTCGTATCGGCTTCATTTTACGGCAGACGCTCCTCTGTCTATCAATACCCTTCTTTTTGTGCCCAAAGAAAATTTTGAGAACATGGGCATGGGTCGTATGGAGCCTGGAGTTAACTTATACTGCAACAAAATACTTATCGACCAGCATAGTGAAAATATCCTGCCGGGATGGCTCAGGTTTCTCAAAGGGGTGGTGGACTCTGAAGACCTGCCCCTTAACATTTCCCGTCAGGCCCTCCAGGATAATGCCCTGGTCAGGAAGCTGCGGCAGGTAATTACCCGGAAATTTCTTAAATTTATGGCGGAAGAATCGCAAAAGGATCAGAAAAAATACCTTGAATTCTGGAAAATCTTTGGTGGGTTTATCAAGGAAGGGGTGACCACTGATTTTGAGTTTCAAAAAGAGCTTGGCAAACTGCTTCGTTTTGAATCATCAGCTTCGGATGCCGGAGAAATGATTTCCCTGACGGACTATATAGGCCGGATTAAAGAAGATCAAGATGCCATTTATTATATCAACGGCCCGGACCGGGTTGCCATTGAGTCTGGCCCCTATATAGAAATGTTTAAAAAAAGAGAGGTGGAGATCATCTATACCCTTGAGCCAATAGATGATTTTGTTTTGAGCCATCTCGGTGAATATGAAGGTAAAAAACTCATTTCTGCGGATCGGGCCGATCTTCGTCTGCCGGGAGAAGACGAAAAAACAGAGGAAAAAGATAGTGGGCAGGATCAATCGCTTGATAATGAGAGCGTTAAAACACTGTGCGAGTTTTTCAAAGAAACCCTTGGCGAGAAGGTAAAGGAAGTCAAAGCGTCAAGTCGCCTCGTGGACAGCCCCGCCATGCTTGTCAATGTGGATGGGTATATAACCTCATCCATGGAACGAATTATTCAGGCCCAGGGTGGCGATATGAACCAGGCCATGGCCGGCAAAAAAGACCTTGAAATCAATCCCGCCAGCCCGCTGATGAAAAAAATTGCCAGCCAGCAGAAAGAAGACCCTGAATTTGCCAAAGATGTTATCGCTCAGGTCTTTGATAATGCCAGAATTCAGGCAGGTCTGCTGGTAGACCCTCAGGATATGGTCAGCCGCAGTTACCGGATTCTTGAAAAGGTCATGGCAGAAGACAAGTGATCAACCTCCAGCCAGCAGACTCAGGATAAATATTTTCCAACTCTTTTTCCTGCCCCGATTTTTAGGTTTCCTGTAAGCAACGGTTATTTGCCTTGAAAAAAGGTTATGTTCACGATATATGGACATAACCTTTTTTTTTATTTTACCTGTTCTCTTAAATTGAAAATGTTCCATCAGGAGTAATTATTTAAAAAACGCTCCGAACCCTAAATACCACCTGAACAGTTACTTTTTCTCATTGGGATAGTTATGCGTTTATTTTCCGGCTTTATTGTTCTTATCCTGTTGCTGATCTCTGTCGGCTGTGCTTCAACCCCGACAAGGCATCTCGCCTCTGATGTTATTCTCATTCAACCCGGAGTATCAACCAGGGCGGAGGTTCTCATCTATCTTGGTGAACCTGACGGAACCCGTACAATCTCACCAGGGGTTGATGAGTTTGTATATCATGAGAAAAGAAAAAGCAGGTTGAGCCGAATACCAATGCTTGGTTCTTTTATTGATGATAAAGGCTATGAAATGGTGATCATAACTTTTGCTGATGATATTGTTAACGAACTCCAGTTTAGAACCTTTAACCGAGCGGATTATGCCTGGGTTGATGACTTTACCTGGCAAGAAATCAAGTGAGTCTGAATAACTTTGCTATTAACCAGGAGAGGATGGTTGAAGAACAGTTGATCCCCAGAGGAATCAGTGACCCGGCTGTACTTGCCAGCATGCACAAGGTGCCGAGACACGAGTTTGTTGAAGATGCCATGCGGGTCAAAGCATATGGAGATCATCCCCTGCCGATTGGCAGCGGTCAAACCATTTCCCAGCCTTATATAGTGGCCCTGATGACTCAGACCCTTGGTCTGACAGGCTCCGAGAAAGTCCTGGAAATAGGTACCGGTTCAGGATATCAGGCTGCGGTTCTGTCGTCACTATGTGAACGGGTTTACACCATCGAGAGGATAGATTTCTTACTGGTACGGGCTCGCAAGGTATTTGACCGGCTCCGTTATTACAACATAATTTCCAGAATTGATGATGGTACCATTGGCTGGCCGGATGAAGCACCTTTTACCGGCATTCTTGTGACTGCCGGAGGGCCGTCCATACCGCCGCCACTGGTGGAACAGCTTGCTGACCCCGGCAAAATGGTAATCCCTGTGGGTAATCAAGATATCCAGGAATTACAGTTGCTTGAGAAAAAAGACGGCGAAATTTCAATAAAAACAATTGAGCAAGTGCGTTTTGTTAACCTGATAGGAAGTCATGGCTGGTAATACTTAAGGCTACCTTGAAAGCACAACATCTGTCCATAAAGTTTCACTTCGCCAATACATGGGCAACTATTGACGGACAACTATTGCATCGTTTATGGGATTGTTAGACAGTGAAAAGCTATTAGACCTGTTAATCAAACAAGGTCTTATCAATGACGGGCAACGCCGTAAGATTGTTCTGAGCAAGGGAAAACAGCGGCAGAAACTGCTCCGCATGCGAGGTGGCGGCCGCCATAAAGAACAAGAGCGTGAGCGGGACTATCCCGACATGGTGGATATTGTGGTTTCCATGAATCTGGAAGCTGTCAACAGAAAAGGGCTCAGTTTAAACGAAGAGGTCATTATCCGGGCAGTCAGCAGAGAGCTGAAGATACCGTTTAAAAAGCTTGATCCCCTTGATCTTGACATGAATATTGTCACCAAGACAATCCCTAAATCATTTGCGGTTAACCATCTGATTCTCCCCATTGGTCAAGGGGATGGGGTGCTTGAAGTCGCCACCTACCATCCTGACAAACAGTCCGCCCTTGATGATATTGAGAGGGTCAACCAAATCCAGGTGCGACCATATCTGGCAACCCGCAGTGATATTAAAAAAATTATTGCCGAGTTCTTTGGCTTTCAACATTCTATTTCTGTTGCTGAGAGTCAATTCAGCAACGACAAGACCAGGACAACCGTTGATATCGGCAATCTTGAGCAGTTTGTTCGTCTTTCTTCTGCAAAAGAGTTATCTTCAACCGACCAGCATATCAAGGCTGCGGTCAATCATCTTTTTTCCTATGCCATTAAGCAGAGGGCCAGCGATATTCATATCGAGCCAAAACGGGATATCTGTATGGTTCGTTTTCGAATAGACGGGATGCTCCATACAATTTACAAACTTCCCAAAGCCGTACACTCAGCAATTATCTCCCGGATAAAAACCTTGGCAAGAATGGATATTGCTGAAAAACGAAGACCCCAGGACGGGCGGATAAAAATTGTTGAACAAGACGACCGTGAAGTAGAAATACGGGTTTCCACAGTACCGGTTGCCTTTGGCGAAAAAACAGTCATGCGTCTCCTTGACCCGGATATTATGTTCCAAAATCTTGACGGGCTTGGTTTTTCACACCGGGATCGTATGATTTACAACTCTTTCATGAACTCACCCCACGGAATTATTTTGGTTACCGGTCCCACCGGCAGCGGTAAATCAACGACCCTCTACTCCACCCTCAAACAGATTGCCAACCCGAATATCAATATTATTACTGTGGAAGATCCGGTTGAGATGGTTCATGAAGAGTTTAATCAGATTTCGGTGCAACCCCAAATTGATGTAACCTTTTCGTCTATTCTCCGTAATATCCTCCGTCAGGACCCTGATATAATCATGATCGGTGAGATTCGTGATCTGGAAACCGCAACCCACGCGGTTCAAGCTGCCTTAACCGGACATCTCGTTTTTTCTACCTTGCATACCAATGATGCGGTCTCTTCTATTACTCGCTTAAAAGATCTCGGTCTTGAACCTTTCCTAATTGGCTCAACCATGCTTGGGGCATTGGCCCAACGGTTAGTTCGTCGTATATGTGAAAACTGCAAACAACCCTATGAAGTTATGGCAGAAAATATGCGTAAATCAGGTTTTCCCGAATCTGGCAGCGGTAAACTAACTCTGTATCATGGTAAAGGTTGCCAACAATGCCGGGAAACAGGTTATGCTGGCAGGCTTGGAATTTTTGAAATATTTTCCATGTCCACAAAGATGAAACAACTGGTTTCCGGACAGACATCAGATGTACAACTTCACCAGACCGCAATGCAGGAAGGAATGACCAGCCTCAGAGAAGATGCCTGGCAAAAAGTGCTGAACGGGCAAACCACGATGGAAGAAGTGTTACGAATTACCGGAGAGGTTTGATTTTTTGTTACTGCTACCTGAGTTGAGCGATTTTTTAACTTGATCTGCACCAGGTAAGCGAGTGTAACGAGACTCCGATCTCTTGCACGCCAAGGCTTCTAAGAAAATCCGTGGGCAGACCAACGGGTATACCTGCGGTTTTCAAAAGACCTTGACATACAAGGTATCGGCACATATCTGCGTCATAAAATCGCTCAATTCAGGTTTAATTGTCGGCTATAGCCGCTTCAGACACAATTTAATGCTAATGACTGAGCTAACCTGCCCAAGAATTTTACCGACCCGCATCGCACGAAGCAGTGATCTTGAGTAACCCACCAGAATTACTTGGAAAACATCCGCACTTGGGGTCAGTGTTTAGTGACTTGTCACCTCATGTTAGTTGACAATGTTGGCGAAAAAGTTGACAAGTTATATGTTGAATGCATACAAGTAAGTCGTATGGTAATTGTCAACCTCTATGATCGGGTTTATTATGGTTACGATAAGGAAAAGTACGAAAGATATACGACATTTTATTTTATCACATGTTCAGGAACATGTATCTGATATAGTCAAATTTACTGCTGATCATTTTGGAATGAGTAGGCAGAGTGTTAATAAACACATGCGGGCTCTAATTACTCAAACCGATATTATTGCGGAAGGAAACACATCCGCTAGAGTCTATAAATTAGGCGAGGAACGTATAGCTAATTTGACCCTTGATATTACTCCTGACCTTGAAGAACATGTGATTTGGTACAGAAGAATTAGACATCTATTGGAGGATTTACCAGATAATATTTTAGAATTGTGGAGTTACAGCTTCCAAGAAATTCTTAACAATGCCATTGAACACTCTGAAGGTACCAAAATTGAAATAGAAATTTTACAAAAAGATGGATGCACAGAGATTATAATCATTGATAATGGAAGAGGTATATTCAAGAAACTTCGTGAGGAATATGACATAGACGATGAAAAACATGTTGCACTTGAATTATCTAAGGGAAAGTTGACAACAGACCCAGATAGCCATACAGGTCAAGGAATTTTCTTCTCTTCTAGGATGGTAGACAATTTTATGATTAATTCAGGTAGAGCATCTTTTTTTCACATACAAAATCAATCGTTCGATTTTGCACTTAAAAGCGGAAAAGAAGAGGAGCAGGGAACAATCGTGATAATGGAACTGGAAAACAATACTGCAAGAACTGTTAATAATGTTTGTAACTATTCAGCTGCACTCCATCTCCGCCCATTTTGAGCTTCTTGAGTAACATTAGTACGCTTCAAAGCTCAAAATGAACGAATATGAAGCACATCTGAATAGTTACAGCCCAAGATTATGGGAGTTTGTTCATTTTGCTGAATAGTTACTAATGTTTTTGACATGTTTGAGTTGCCAGGAGATGATGACCATGGATTTGTCAAAACTTCAATCCCCGTAAGGTTGGCACAGCATGATAAGGAAATGATGGTTTCCAGATCACAGGCAAGAAGGGTTTTGGCTCGTGTTAATCGTTTTAGGTATGTGGGCTTGGATTTTCAGGGTGTTGATAAAATTGGCCAACCATTTGCCGATGAAATATTTCGTGTATTTATAGTAGAGCATCCTGACATAACAATTCATCCCATAAATGCAAATGATCAAATAACTAATGCCATAAAAAAAACGAGGACTGATGCAGAGGATATGGAAAGATAACGACCGCTGTTGAGCCGAGAGACTCGCAGGCATGAGAAGAAAATTGCAGTATATTTTCTTTTCATGCTGAGAATCGGAATCGGCTCGGACGCGGTCCATCCTACGCCGCAAATCACCGGCGGTTAAAAATGTTGCACGTTATTTGTGCGACGCTTTTAACCGCCTGAGTGCATTTGCATTGTTAGAATTATACACTCCTTGCGGTTCCTTTGATAGTTGGCGAAACAATAGATGGGCCACCTAAGGAATTTACTCTATCAATTTGATCGAAGGTGAAACCAGCATTAGAAATATACTTTTCAGTATCGCGTGTCAGGTGGCAGTTACCACACATAAATATCCAAAACGGTTGAAAGATTTTTTGCCATTTAATCAATTTGGGTCTATTTACTGCAACGACATGCTCAATAAAAAACAGTTTACCACCTGGTTTTAAAATGCGTTTAATCTCATGCAACACCTCATCAGGTGAATCTACTGAACATAGAACCAAAGTAGAGACAACAGCATCGAAGGTATTATCGGGAAAATTTAAATTGTCTGCAGGTTGCTGTTCTGCAGTAACTTTTTCATTTGCTTGTTTTTCAATATTTTTCTTAAGTAACTCGAGCATATAAGGGTCAGGTTCAGTCATAATCAATTTAGCAAATGACCTTGGGTAATGGATGAGATTGATTCCGGTGCCACTACCAATTTCCAAAATATCACCTTGAACTTCCGTCAATAAGTTCGATCGCCAACTTGCGAGGCATGACTCCTCCATTTTTTTCATGAACGCATCATAAAACTTTGCCATAAAATAAGATCTTACTGACATATTGTATTTACCCAGTGTTTCAACATACGCCTAACGATTGAGCCCACCTGCCGCCAACACTACAGAGCTTTGAAGAACCACAAAATTTTGATGGGAATAAAAACTTTGAAAAAAACAAACGCTGCTGGCGGTCAGGTGCAGCGTCTGGTTGGCAAGATACCTTGGCCGGCCTCATTCGTTAAAGTAACTTTTGATGTGAAAGTGGGGTCAGGTCTCATCTCGAGACATTCTTTTTCCTTGATAAAGGGAATCGAGTCTGCCGTTGATTTTTAACAGTAAAATGAGAAAACGCAGATACTTTCCGGCATTATAAGACAAAAAATATTTCCTCTGTTTTTTTAATTTTATCATAATTCATGGCATAATAGCAAGCTCCGGGATATTCTTATATCAAAGGTAGACTTGACCCCCTTCCTTGTTGTTAGCAAAGATATAATCATCCATTGTACGACCCCGATTCATCAGATGATACCAGGTGCCAGGGTATTTCAAGGCGTAATGCTCGACTAATGGTAACAGAGTGTAGCTCCACCACATCTATATGCCAAAATGAGACTTGACCCAATGTTTATCGTATAACGCCAAAATCACCTACGACTTAGAAGGGTAAAGGTATAACAACAAGGAGCTGAACAAAAGGTGTACCGAGCTAGACGGCCGTTGATTTTTAACAGTAAAATCAGAAAACACGGATACTTTCCGGCATTATAAGACAAAAAAATTTTCCTCTGTTTTGTTAATTTTCAGTAGTGTCCGGTTAAGGACTTGCATGTTGTTCAAACTTTTGAGAATCTAA
>CAYRGM010000057.1:0-10447 GCA_964423765.1 uncultured Desulfobulbaceae bacterium | reverse complement strand
CAAGATATCTAACAACAATAGGGCAAATCGGGAAGTTAATTATTTTTCGTTCCCTTGAAGTTAATGTGCGATAAGATGAAGGATATTCAAGTGATTGCTACTGGTTCCTCATCCTTTGAGCTAACCGCAAAAATAAATGAACCGCTCACCGGTAGAAAGTATCAATTTCAACTTTTTTGTCCATCATATCTGGAAATGGTTGAACATCATGGCTTACTAAACGAGAATCGACTCCTTGAACACCGGTTGATTTTTGGCTTTTACCCAGAAATAATTACCCATCCCGGAGAGGAGCGTGACCTGTTGAAACTCCTGAGCGATAGTTATTTATACAAAGATTTACTGCTTCTGGAGGAAGTTACCAAACCAATCCTATTTGAAAAAATACTCAAGGCTCTGGCTCTGCAACTTGGTTCTGAAGTGTCTTTCAATGAATTGAGCCGATTGACTGGTGCAAATCACCAGACAGTTGAAAAATATATTGTTCTATTGGAAAAAGCATTTGTTATTTTTCGATTACCGGCTTTTAGCAGAAATGTTCGTAACGAAATCAGAAAAGGAAAAAAATTTTACTTCTATGACAACGGAATTCGCAATGCCATCATAAAAAACTTCCAACTTCCCGGACAGCGTACCGACATGGGTCCACTATGGGAAAATTTTTTAATCAGTGAGCGCCTTAAAACTTTATCCTTGTATAATTTGGATGTAGACAGTTACTTCTGGAGGACAACCCAGCAGCAGAAAATAGACTATATTGAAGAATCTCATCAGGCTTTTTCTGCCTGTGAATTCAAATGGAGCAGCAAGGCCAGAGGGAAGATACCAAAAACCTTTTCCCGTGCTTACCCTAAAGCTCAGTGCTCCGTGGTGACTCATGAAAATTTTATGGATTTTTTGACAAGTGGTGTAGAGTAGCACATCTGAACAGTTACTATTACCTGAGTTGAGCGATTTTATAACTTGATCTGCACCGATCTCTTGCACGCCAAGGTTTCCCGAAAATCCTCAACAGACCAACGGGTATGCCTGCGGTTTCCGGAAAGCCTTGGCACACAGCAGTGCAACGGCGAGATATCAGCACATATCTGCGTCATAAAATCGCTCAATTCAGGTATTAGCTTTATGATAATCAGCATGATTTGTTGAGCAATAAGGAACAATGGAAACAAAGAAATATTCTGAGCATAGTTTCATTCACCAAAGGCTGTAAATTATTCTGTCCTCTGAATCCGTCCATCCTGCAAGGTAATAGTTCTGTCCATTTGTCCGGCAAGTGCCAGGTTATGGGTAACCATAATAACGCATAGCCGCATGGAAGCACAGAGTTCACGAAGAAGGTTAAAAACCAGTTTACCGCTGTTGCTGTCAAGGTTGCCGGTGGGTTCGTCGGCAAGGAGTAGGGGCGGCTCCATAATCAGGGCTCTGGCAAGGGCGACCCGTTGCTGTTCCCCGCCGGATAATTCACCGGGGAGATGATGACCCCGCTTGTCAAGCCCTACCTGAGCAAGTAGTTTTTCCCCTCTTTCCTTAAGCATATCCAAAGCTGTACTACCTTTAATCCGCCCCGGCATCATTACATTCTCAAGAGCTGAAAATTCAGGAAGAAGATGATGGAACTGAAAGATAAAACCGATATTATTGTTTCGATGACGGCAGAGCGTTTTCTCATTGGCTTTGAGCAAATTCTGCTTACCCCAAAACAACTCGCCTCTATCAGGACGATCCAGAGTACCTATGATCTGCAGCAGAGTTGTCTTGCCCGATCCTGAGGTCCCAACAATGGCGGTCATCTCGCCAAGGTTTCCAGTCAAATCAACATCTTGTAGCACTTCTACACGGGTATGGTCACTGCCATAACTTTTTTTCAAGCCCCGGGCTGAAAAGAGAGGATTTTCTGGTTGTTTTTTTTGTTTTGTTAGCTGTTGTGTACTGATACTGATAGACTCATTCATGGCTGAGTGCCTCGGCAGGCCTGATTCTGGAAGCCGTCCAGGAGGGATACAGAGTTGCCAGCAAGGTGATAAGAAAAGCAAAAACAGAAATTATTATTACATTTGTATAGACAACCTCAACCGGTAGGGTGGACATTGGATAAATATTGCGGGGCAGTTCGATAATTGGATAGGTTTTCAGGAACCAGCAAATGGTGAGACCACTGACCACTCCCAATGCCGTGCCAACGGCACCGATCACCACGCCTTGATAGAAAAATATTCGCATGATTGACCCGGTACTTGCACCCATTGACTTGAGAATACCAATATCTCGTTTTTTTTCCATAACCAGCATAACCAGGGCACTGATAATATTTAAGGCTGCCACCAAGATGATCAGGTTCAGGGCAATGAACATTCCTATTTTCTCAAGCTGGAGGGCGGCAAAGAGGTTTTGGTTGAGCTGCATCCAGTCCCGGACAGAAAAGCCGGGGCCAAGAGATGTCCGAATATCTTCAGCAATCAGGTCAGCATCTTCAACTCTGTCCACCCGTACTTCAATACCATGAACCCCGATATCAAGTCCAGCAAGGGAACGGGCCGTATCAAGAGTGATAAATCCCATGCTGGAATCAAATTCAAACATGCCGGTTTCAAAAATGCCTGCGATTAGAGATGGCCGTACCCTTGGTATAATGCCCATGGGTGTGAGGGGGCCACTGGGGGAGATCAGGCGGATTCTATCGCCAGTTTGAACCCTGAGGCGGCTTGCCAGTTCAGAGCCTAAAATTATAGCTGGCAGGCCTTGCTCACGAGCAAGTTCTTTAATACTTCCTGAGACCATTTTTGCCTCAAGCCTGATGACTCTGCCGGCATGTTGCGGATCTATACCCCGTAGAACAATGCCGCTGGAACCATAATGTGAGCTGATTAAAGCCTGGGTATGGATATAGGGAGTTGCGGCGGTTACTCCGTCTATCTGTTCAACTGCAGCAATGATTTTTTCCGGATGGTGAATTGCACCGGCATAGCTCTGGATTATGGCATGGGAGTTCATGCCGACAATCTGGTCCCGTAATCCTTCGGTAAAACCGGTATAAATGGAGAGTACCACGATGAGGGCAAGGACTCCCACGGCCACCCCAAGGATGGAAAAAACCGAAATCAGGGAGATAAATTTCTGTCGTCGTTTTGCTCGCAGATAGCGACGGCTGATAAACCAGGCAAAGGTCATGAAACCTCCGGCTTAAGGTGGGGAAAGAGGATAACATCACGGATGGATGGAGAATCGGTAAGAAGCATGACCAGCCGGTCAATGCCAATTCCTTCACCGGCAGCAGCAGGCATTCCGTATTCCAATGCCCGGATATAATCGTGGTCGAGTTCAGGATGTACTTCATCATCATCGCCACGGTTATCAATCTGGCTGGCGAATCGCTGGTACTGGTCAACGGGGTCGTTTAACTCGGAAAACCCATTGGCTATTTCCCGGCCGGTGATGAATAATTCAAATCTGTCAGTGATAGATGGGTCTTCTTCATTTCGTCTTGCCAAGGGGGAGACCTCGGTCGGGTATGAGGTGATTAAGGTCGGATTGATCAGCTTGTCCTCAACCAGTAGCTCAAAAAGTTCTGTTTTGGCTTTGCCGCTGCCAGCTCCCGGTCGCAGTTGGATGTTTTTCTCTTTGACAAGAGACATTAATTTATCATCATCGTTAAGAATATCCGGGGTTAGCCCTGCCACCTGGATGAGTGCCTCGTCCATGGTATAGCGTTGCCAGGGCGGGGCGAGGTTGACGGCTGTTCCCTGATAGTTTATTTCCATGGAGCCGCAGACATCCATGGCAATCCAGGAGATGAGTTCTTCGGTTAAGTCCATCAGGTCATGGTAGGTGGCGTAAGCCTGATAAAATTCCAGCATTGTGAATTCAGGGTTATGCCGGGTGGAAAGACCTTCATTGCGAAAATTACGATTTATTTCAAAAACCCGTTCAAAACCGCCCACTAATAACCGTTTTAAATAAAGTTCAGGGGCAACTCGCAAAAACAGATCCATGCCTAGGGCATTATGATGGGTCTTGAATGGTTTGGCGGTGGCTCCGCCGGGAATTGGATGCATCATCGGGGTTTCAACTTCCAAAAATTTGCGGTTGCTGAAAAAATCCCTGATCATGCGGATAATTTCCACTCGTTTACGGAAGGTATCCCGTACCTCCGGATTGGCGATCAGATCTACATATCGCTGCCGGTATCTGGTTTCCACATCGGTGAGACCATGAAATTTCTCAGGTAGGGGGCGCAGTGATTTGCTGATCATATGCAGGTTTGCCGCTTCGATGGAGAGCTCGCCGGTCTTGGTTTTAAACAGCTTGCCTTCGGCACCGATAATGTCGCCTACATCCCATTTTTTAAAATTTTTAAAAGGTTCTTCACCAAGAAAATCTCGGCGAACATAGATCTGAATCTTGCCGCTTTCGTCCTGAAGATGGAAAAATGCCGCTTTGCCGAATTTACGCATGGACATTATCCGACCGGCTATCCGATATTGACCACAATCCTGCTCATGGGACTCTGGAGCTAATAACTCGCCCCTGGGCAGGATATCCTGGATTGGTGCCGGATTGTTAAAATCGTTGGAAAAAAGTTTGACCCCTGCCTCTGCAAGGGTCTCAGCCTTTTCCCGCCGGGCTTTCAAAAGATTATTTTCTTGTCTGTTCATTGATAAAATAAAATGTTTGGAGGTTGGTAAATATTCGGGTAGCACCTCACGGAGTCTCGTTCCTCGCTTACCTATTCGTCCATTCTGACCGGTTCGAGTAGCAAAAGTACGCTTCACCGACCAGAATGAACGAATCTAAGGCACTACCCAAACATTTACAGTCCTTGTTTATGAGAGTTTTTTTACCAACCCGAATATTTACAGAGGTTGCTTATCTGCTTATGTGGTTACAAATTACAAACCACAGATTTTAGATTGTAGTTTATAAAATTCATACTGTATGCTGATCTTGCAAGGCAGCGGCAGTTTTTTGGGTTAGTGAAAGCACTCGTTCAGCCAGCTCAGGGGACAGGGAGCCAGTCCCGCAGCTTGGGGTAATCAGGGTTTGGGCAAGCAGTTGTTTCATGTTTCGCTGCGGGGTAATAAAAGATTCCATCTGCTGGTTAAAGAGTTTTGTCAGGGAAAGAGTGTTTTCTTTCTCTATATCCTCTCTGGCTGTGGGAATACCACCCCAAGCAATTATGGAGCCTCTGTTTAAAAAGACATTAACTTCATCATGCAAGGCCGCCATTTTCTCAAAAAAACCATAAGCATCAAAACTGAGAATATCAATATCAGATCCTATCAGGGTTGACCATTCGGTATTGGCACAGACATGAAGGCCAACCAAACCGCCGGCCTGATGAATGGCTCTGCTGACCTCGTTAATTATTTCCCGAATTTCATCGCTGCTTACTCCAATAAAGGCCGAGGAACCAAGCCCGGCAAGGGCAGGTTCGTCGATGAAGATAAGAGCGGTTTTTTGGGAGGCGTTGGTTAGCAGACGAGTCTGCCATGCAGCTTTCATGCTAATTCCCTTGATGACCATGTCCTTGATGGTGTCATCAAAATATCCGGCTCTGCCGGCTTGGTCTTTAATGCCGGTCAACATGGTAAAAGGGCCGGTAACCTGTCCCTTTACAGCCTTTATCCGATCTTTTTGTTTTTGTATAGCTTTGACAAAAATATATAACCCCTTTGCCCGGTCATTGCTGAGCTTGAACCGAGATTGCATTATGGAGTCGGGAGTTTCTTCAATCCTGAGATACTCTTCATAGAAGGCAAGCATATCCTCTTCAAATCCGGGCCGTTCAATATCAAAAAGAATTCTCCCTCCGGGGGTTGTGATATTTTTTTCAATGATACAGGGGATATTTTCGGCAAACTGGGGCATCATCTGCTCAAGAGGATCATGGGGAAGCTGTGGCCAAAGCGGAATCTGGGGAGTGGTGGCAAAGATAAGCTCAAGAGCCTTGTGATGATCGGTCAGGGGCAGGCTGCCGATTAGCACCGGCAGACCGTTGGCAGAGAAATTGTCAGGTCTGTTGCGTTTCATTGAAGAATATTTAAATAAAATTTTTCGTAACTACTTAAGCGAGCTGAACAAACGCCCATAACCTTGGGATATAACTGTTCATAGGAAAGATGGCCGCTGGGACATGGCTAAGTAGTATAACCGTCAATTTTCATATAAACCGCAAGGCAAGTAAGCGAATCTACGAGACTAACGGTAAAACAAGTATAGCGAGACTACGAGAAGTCAGGTAAAACAATTTCCATTTTATAGCTTCCGATAGAGACATAACATAATTGGCATGGTGACAGATGTCAATTTTTTTCCAAAGAGGAAATCGTCTCAACATAGGATGCATGGGGCAACATGTTCACCGGGGTTAGGATTAGAAGTCTATATCCATTTATGGTAAGACAAACCTCGTACAGTAAGCAGGTAAGCTTAAAGACGGGTTTTAAAGTCTCTACCCAAATCCGGGCAGTTTAAGGGGATAGTATGCTTAAGACCACCTTAGAAAATTGTTCAAAAAATAAGGCATTTTTAGAAGGAGTTTTCGATGTCTGGAATACCTGAATACTGTAATTGACTAATTTATTAGAGATAATCTTTTTTATTTTAAAGAGATGTTCCATTTGCATATTATCAGGTTACGGATTAAAGATAATATTTTAGACCTAATGGATGATTCCATTTTCTGTCCTCTGTTTTCTGATAACAAGTTTGGACCTGTCAATTCATGATAAAAAATAATCCCGTAGCAAAAGTACTGATAGTTGATGATGAACAGGTACATAGGTTTATGCTGGTTTCTCTGTTTTCTGAATGGGGCTGGGATAGTGCCGAGGCTGATGATGGGTTAACTGCAGTTGCTGCCATTGAACGAGGTCCCTTTGATGCCGTGTTGATGGATGTGCGGATGACAACAATGGATGGCATGGAGGCCTTGCAGCGTATCAGGGTCATCAATCCGTCAATCCCCGTGGTAATCATGACTGCTTACTCTTCTGTGGATTCAGCGGTTGCAGCCATCAAGCAAGGGGCTCATAATTACCTGACTAAACCTCTTGATTTTGATCGGCTGCGGGAGACCCTGGAAGTAGCAATGGGGCATCGCGTCAAAGATGAGGTTACAGCTCTGTCGGGTAAACCGCTTGGTGAAAATGATCGGATTATTGGTTCTTCCCTGCCCATGTTGGCATTATGGGAGATGGTTCTCCAGGTTGCCCCCACCGATGCAACAGTATTGATTACTGGTGAGTCCGGTACCGGCAAGGAACTGGTTGCTTCAGCTCTGCATCATAAAAGTAATCGGGTTGGTGGACCTTTTGTGAAGGTCAACTGTGCCGCCCTTGCTGAAAATTTATTGGAGTCTGAGCTGTTTGGTCATGAAAGAGGAGCTTTCACCGGCGCAGAGCGAAGAAGGGAAGGGCGTTTTATCCAGGCCCAGTCCGGCAGCCTATTTCTTGATGAAATTAGTGAAACCAGTCCGGCCATGCAGGCCAAGTTGCTGCGGGTTCTTCAAGAGCATGAGCTGGAGAGAGTGGGCGGTCAGGAGACAATTTCTGTCGATGTCAGGATTATTGCTGCCACCAATCGAAATATTGAAGAGGAAGTGGCGTCCGGTGCGTTTCGGGAAGACCTTTATTACCGTTTGAATGTGGTGGTACTTGATGTTCCGGCTTTGCGGGACCGTAAGGGTGACATTCCCCAGCTGGCGGAGTTTTTCTTTGATTCTTTTGCCAAAAAAAATAACCGGCAGGTGGTGGGGATCACACCTGAATGCATGGATATTTTAAATAGATATCCATGGCCCGGTAATGTACGGGAGCTGGAAAATGCCATTGAGCGGGGGGTAATCATGATGCGTGGTGAATATCTTGATACTGCCGGGCTGCCCATGTCTGTTCAGCGTTGGGCAGAGCACAATGATCCTGGACCAATACCTGAACCTGCCACCCTGAAAGAAGCCGAAAAAGCCTTGATTTTCAAAACTCTTGAGGAAACCGGAGGTAACCGCAGCGAAGCGGCGAGAAGGTTGCAGATTACCCGCAAGACCCTGTCCAATAAACTGAAAGTTTATGAGAAAGATGGAGTTCAAAAATCGTAAGTCAGATAATAGCAGACGGAATCTGCCCTATAAAATGCCCTGTTTTTTTTGGATAATTTTTTTTCCTGCTTCACCGGTCTCATCTGTCGTTCTCTTAAACTGTCTGGATTTGGTAGAGACGGGTTTCAAACCCGTCTTCACGGTGGCACCGGCATGGCTGATGGTTGCGGAAGGAGACGGGTTTGAAACCCGTCTCTACGGTGGCGGTGATATTAACACATACTTTGGTTTTGCGACTGGTTTATTTTTGCTAAAAATGTTTGCAATTCGTCTCTACGGTTGTCTGCTTATTTTACGATGTCTGTAGTCGCTTTAATGATCAATTCAAGGATTTTCCGATTTTTTTGATATGGCATATTTATTTTCTCAGTATCAGGCTTTGCAAACCGTTTCTCTCTCTATCCATCGGCTTCTTCTTGCAGAACAGGATTTGACAACCCTGATGCAGGGTGTTTGCGATAGATTTGTCGATGATAAGCTCCATTGTTCCGCCTGGCTTGTTCTCTTTGACAGTAAATCCGATAGCGTTATTACTGTTGAGAGTGGTCTTGGGGATAGGTTTCACTCTTTTGTCAAACAGCTTCGCAGCTCGCACCTTCATGATTGTGTTCGTAAAAGTTTTGATAATGAGGATTTCCCCCCGGTTTTATGCCATGACTGTTCATGTGGTTTATGCCACAGCGATGAACATGGGAAAACAAGTGCTGTGGCGATCGGCTTTCACTGCCGGACAAATCTGCTTGGTTTTTTAGTGGTGGAATTGTTTTCCTCTTCAGAAAAACCCAATTCTGCCGGGATGATTTTGTACAAGGAGTTAGCAGAATCCATTGGGATTGCTTTGCGAAAGCTGTTTGTTATTGAGGAGGCTAGGAGGCGGGAGATAGAGTTGAAATTCGTTGAAGAGCGGTTTAGCTTGGCGTTGTCCGCTTCTGAGGCTGGTCTCTGGGACTGGAATATAAAGACTGGAGAAATGTATACCAGTCCTGATCGTCTTGACCAGCTTGATTATCGTCAGGGACATGGAGATTCCAATGCAAATACATTAAGGGAGTCTATTCATTCTGATGATAAAGACAGGGTGCTTAAGAGCCTTCATGGCCATCTTGCCGGTGAAACCGATGAGTACCGGATCGAATACAGGGTCAGTGACAGCCATGGTCAATGGAAATGGTTTCTTGATCGGGGCCGAGTAGTTGAGAGGGATGAAAAAAATATGCCGGTACGGATGACTGGCACTCATCAGGATATCACCGTTCAAAAAATACAGAGTCAGGCTCTTGCAGCGATTCAACAAGAGTTGCATGAGACTACTGAGAGTCAGAGAAATTTTTTGCAAACAGTCATTGACAGTGCGGCTGACCCGGTGATGGCCATTGATCTTGATTATAATGTTTTGCTTATGAATCGAGCGGCATCACTTGTTATGAATGTGAACCCGGACGACATCCATCAGGAAGGGCAGAAATGTTTTTCCATGTTTTGTGGTGCTGATCTTCCCTGCGAAGATCGTGATTTCCCCTGTCCTGTCAAGAATATACAGAAAACAGAACAATCTGTGGGCCTTGTTCATCATTCCTACCATGGTAATGGGCTAAACAATACTTTTGAGCTTGAAGTCTCTCCTTTGCGAGATAAGGACGGGGTTGTATACGGGAGCATTGAGGTAGCAAGAGATATTACTGACCGGCTGCGCATAGAAAAAGAGTTACGGGAGAGCAAATCCCGTCTTTATCGTCTTGCCCATCACGACTCCTTAACCGGACTGCCCAATCGGCTTCTCTTTCAAGACAGGCTTGAGCAGGCCATGTTGAAAGCCAGGCGGACAGAGGAGAAAGTGGTGGTCCTTTTCCTTGATTTGGATAAATTTAAAGAGGTGAATGATACTTTGGGGCATGATGTGGGTGATGAGCTTCTTGTTGAAGTTGCCGGGCGGCTTCAGGGTTTATGCAGGCAGTCTGATACTATAGCCAGGATGGGTGGAGATGAGTTTGTTTTTCTTCTTGATAATGTCAAGAATCGCAGCGGAGCAGAAACAGTTGTTCGGAAGATATCAGCGGCCATGGAAAAGCCAGTGCATATAAATGGTCTACAGATTTCCACCAGCATTGGGATTGCTATTTTTCCTGATGATGGCGGAGATCTAAATGATGTAATAAAAAAAGCGGATACAGCTCTTTACCAAGCAAAAAAAGCTGGTCGGAATGGCTTTGTTTTTTATCAGCCGGGTATGATTAGGGGTTGATCGGATTTGAAAATTTATATTTTATGTTTTTCGTAACTATTCAGCGAGAGGAACAAACGCCCATAAACTTAGGCTGTAACTGTTCAGATGTGCTTTATATTCGTTCATTT
>CAYRGM010000056.1:0-10747 GCA_964423765.1 uncultured Desulfobulbaceae bacterium | reverse complement strand
CATAGTAAATAAACAATACCTTCTATATTTCGATTACACCAACCAATAGGTATGTGCCTTTTAGTTGGATCATGAAGTACTGCTATATTGCATGCATTGCATATGAATTCGTTTTCATTTACCATTGTTTATTCCTTTATAATCTAACGCCTTGCTCCGTGGCAATTTGTTATACTTTTTTGTTGTAAGTATAGTTCTAAAATAAATTTCTCTACTGGTTCCCAAAGAGTTATAATGCCATCTCTTTCTTCAAAAACCTTTCCATGATTTTTTTCACCAAAGTTCTTCATTTGATTGTAATTACCGTCAAAATCACTAATGATATGGCATTTGTTACGTAACATTTGTGTTGTAACCTGAGTTTCCTTTTCTGACAGTTCTAAGAATCCATTTAGAATAGTGCTATTATACTGGCTTGGATTCTTAAACCATTTTGGAATCCTTCTTTGTACTTTTTTTATCTCTGTGGCAACCTCAAGATCATTGTTTGTTGTAGTAGCAATATTATTTTTTTTACCTGACAGCAAGGCAGAATTGATAGATGTTCCTGAGTCGTCAGCGAAATCTAATTCATTTATGTTTAGCAAATAGTTAACTTCTAATTCGATTTGAGCAAGTAGCACTAAACTTTGGACTACTTTTGAATGAGCTTTTTGCTCATAGTTACCTTTGCTTACCAAAAAAGCGACTGTTTCAAGGTTGTCTCTGAGTTTAGAGAAATTGGATGTAATATTTTTCATGTGACCCTCCGTTTAAGAAAAATTAGAACTAACCGCAAAGCTCATTCTACTAATTATTCTTAAAATGTCAAGTGTTAAGTAAATAAAGCTTGAATTATTCTTCGATGTTTCTCAGGAGGTTTGCTCTATTTGGTATATAATATGTTAATATTGCACAATATTAAATAGCTTTTGCACTCGTAAAGGATTGTTGCATTTTATTCATTTAGCATGAACTATAAGTGCAAATAAGTCGGATTAGTAGTTTCGTCTATACTTAGGGTAATGTGTTTATTTAGTATAACCGCGGTGCTGACCAGCACCGTGTGCAGTGCAAGCAAGTGCAGCTTTATTTTGTCCGAGTGCATGTTTTGGTTAGCCATTTAATTATCTCTTAATCGCTCGTATTTTTTTAGCACGCTCATCTAATATTTTTGCCTCATTTTCTCTATTTGTCACACGGTACAAAAAAGCCAAATTTTCAAGGCTTCTTGCTACGTCTGGATGGTCATGGCCGAGGGCTTTTTCCCTAATTGCCAGTGAGCGTTTATAAAGCGGTTCGGCTTTTCTGTAGTTGCCTTGAGTCTTGTAGAGTCCTGCAAGATTATTCAGGCTTGTTGCTATGTCTGGATGGTCAGGGCCGAGGGCTTTTTCCCTAACCCAACTTTGCGATAATTATCCTCAAGAACCCCCCAAATGACGATTTTTCGCTAGTATCAAAAATAAGAAAGGGGTCAAGTCTGCCTTTGACTTTTCATTTAACAAACAATTGTAGAGACAGGTTTGAAATCCGTCTCCACAACTCCCACAATAAAAAGCAAATGGTGTCAGGTTCCAACAGTTAACAAGCCGGTTTGACAGGTCGGTTCAATGCCGTGAGATATGTCCGTTGCTTTCTTCAAATTTCGAATTGACTTTCTGAAATTTCAATGTTAATTTGTAAATATGATATTGCGTAAAAAATATTTACATAAACTTGAGGAAGCCATTCACCGAACACCGGTTGTATCCCTTCTCGGTCCACGGCAATGCGGAAAGACAACCCTGGCAAGATTATTCGGCGATCAACATGGGGCAATGTATTTCGACCTGGAGTCAATACCTGATCAGCGAAGACTGCAAAACCCTGAACTCATGCTTGGCTCTCTTAACAGGTTGGTTATTCTGGATGAAATTCAGATAATGCCTGAACTTTTCAGTGTGCTCAGGGTACTGGTGGACAGGCCGGACAATCAGACAAATTTTTTAATCCTTGGCAGTGCTTCTCCCCATATTATTAAAAATGTATCTGAAACGCTGGCCGGACGAACTGAATTTATAGAACTCTCTGGTTTCAATATTGACGAGACAGGAAAAGAATCTCTGGAAGAACTGTGGTTGCAGGGAGGTTTCCCCCTGTCTTTTCTCGCCGAATCAAACCGTGACAGCCTGGCCTGGCGGGAAAATTTCATCCGCACTTTTCTGGAGCGGGATATACCGCAACTGGGTATTTCCATCCCGGCTCAGGCTATGCGACGCTTCTGGACAATGCTTGCCCATTACCACGGACAAACCCTGAATGCTTCCGAAATTGCCAGATCCATTGGCCTGTCCGACAAGACAATCAAATCCTATCTTGATATCCTGACCGGTACTTTTATGATCCGCCAGTTGCAGCCCTGGTTTGAAAACATCAGCAAGCGACAGGTTAAAGCTCCGAAAATTTATTTTCGGGATTCAGGTATACTGCATAGTCTGCTTGATATCCCGAATCATCACCATCTCATGGGCCATCCCCGGCTCGGTGCCTCTTGGGAGGGTTTTGCCCTGGAGCAGATTATTCAGATCATCGCCCCAGCCGAACCATACTTTTGGGCCACCCACAGTGGGGCAGAAGTTGATCTGTTTTTTTCAAAAGATGGGAAAAGATACGGCATGGAATTTAAATTCAACGAGGCGCCAAAGATTAGTAAATCCATGCATATCGCCTTGACAGACCTGAAATTATCTCATCTATATGTGATTTATCCGGGCAAAGAGTCATATCCTGTTGCTAAAAACATTTCAGTTGTTTCCCTGGCGGAGGTGAAACAACAACTAGGAAGATTTTTGCTCTAATGCTTATAAATGGGAAGGGGTCAAGTCTACCTTTGATATAAGAATATCCCGGAGCTTGCTATTATGCCATGAATTATGATAAAATTAAAAAAACGGAGGAAATATTTTTTGTCTTATAATGCCGGAAAGTATCCGTGTTTTCTGATTTTACTGTTAAAAATCAACGGCAGACTTCCCCCCCTTTATCAAGGGAAAAGAATGTCTCAAGATGAGACCTGACCCCACTTTCAATGGTATACCTGACCCCTTTTTAAGAATCATTTGAGCAAACCATGCAGGCCATACTCCTTGCCGCCGGATTCGGTACCCGTCTTCACCCATACTCAACTATTCGCCCGAAACCTTTGTTTCCGGTGCTAAATCGTCCTCTGATTCATCATCTTCTTGATATGCTGCTCAGGGCCGGATGCTCTAAAATTGTGGTGAACGCCCATCATCTTGGTCAGCAGATTCAGGCGGCTGTTGCTAATTACTCTCAGGTAATTGTCCAGATGGAACCGGAGATACTTGGTACCGGCGGCAGTCTACGCCTTGCTCTTGCTTCTCTTGTTCATGACCAGCCGATATTGGTAATGAACGGGGATATCGTCCACAATATTAACTTGAGCACTCTATATGATGCTCATCTTCGCTCTGGCAATATGGTTACCATGGCCATGCATGATTACCCTAGGTTTAATTCTGTTATTGTGGACGGCAGGATGGTTGTCTCTTTTCATTCTGAAAATCGTTCAGGCAGGGAAAAGCTGGCTTTTACCGGTATCCATGTGGTTAATCCGGAAGTAATCAAGCTGATTGCGGAGCATACTTTTTTTAATATCATTGATCTGTATGAGCAGTTGGCAGTCAAGGGGCAGGTGGGGCTGGAGCGGGTGGATATGGCTTTCTGGCGGGATATCGGTACTCCTGAAGATTATCTTGACCTGCACCGGGAGTTACTGACTTCTGATAATGATCTGTTTGTTAGCCCCTCTTCTATGCTTTGTGATCAGTGGCTTACGGGACGGGATGTTCATATCGGGACCGGGGTAAAACTTCTGGATTGGGGATGTCTTGGAGATGGAGTTCGGCTCGGTGACGGGGTGGTTCTGCGTCGTTCAGTACTCTGGGATGGCGTGCAGATATCCGGCGGCAGGCATATTACAGATGATATTATAACCGGTAGTCTTCCGAACCCTTATTATTCGGCGTGATGATCCCGCTTGAGAAAAAAATTAATCCAGCTTGAACTTTCCTCCAAGGCCCAGTCTTTCGGGGGCAGATCAGGCTGGTCGGCAAGGTCGTTAATGGTTAGAGATTTATCTAACCTGCGGTAAACTTTGATATAGAAGCATGGTTGGTCTTTAAATACCTCGCAGTACCCATTTTTGCTGCCTCCACATGGGCCGTTGACCAATTGCTTTGGGCATCCGGATTGAGGACAGAGGTAAGTTGACTCTGACAAGGTGCAGTCTCCACACATTTTGCAGGAAAAAATAATTTCTTTGGTGATTTTTTCGCAGGTTGTGAAAATTTTTTTGGTAAGATGGTATTTATCACATAATCTGCATAATTTTGAAAAGCCCTGTGATACAGGATTGGTACCGGAAAAGAGCAGGTTATGGAAAAACTTCTGCATTGGAAGGCTGCCCGGCCTTTTGCCCGGGGCAAGGAGGCTATTTTTTTGCCTGGTATCTGAGTTGTATAATGACCATTTCCCTTGAATGGGTATATGCACCTGCTTGCAGACATCCTGCCAGTTTTCCCACTTTTTTTCAGCCTGATCCAGGACAAAGGCAATATCGTCAAAACAGAGACCGAGGCCACCAATATGAACGCCTTGATAACCAAAGCCGCGGAGAACAGCGATCATGCCTGCCGCCCGGAGTAATCTTTCCTGTTTATGTTCCTGTTTTATCAGAGCAGTTAACTCAGGCGGCATCAGCACGCCGGGGATATCTCCTCTTTCCATGATGGCGGCAACCGCAGGGCTGGGGATAAAGACACTGGCTAATACCGGGACTTTAATCTGCTGCTCCTGTAAAAAATGAATCAACTCCTTGTATCCGTTCATATCAAAACCAACCTGGGTAATGATAAATTTTGCTCCGGCCCGGATTTTTTTAATGAGTTTAACATATTGCCAGACCTGTTCAGCCTCTGTCACTTTGAACGGCGATACTACGCATCCGCATTGGAGACCAATACCTGAAGGAATGGTATCTTTTTTTATTTTCCGATAGTCTCCGGTTTTGATTAATTCAATTAGCTTGATTGTCTGGATGGTATCCAGGTCATAAACCGGTTTGGCCTGACCGTGCCAGGTTGCTTTTGGGAAATCACCACCCAGGACGAGGATATGATGAAACTTTAACCGTTGGTAGAGGAAAATATGACTTGCTATCTGGTCACGGTTTTTATCTTTTAAGGAAAAATGAATCAGCGGCTCCATGCCAATTTCTTGTATTTCCCTGCCAAGGGCAGCTGGTGCCATGGCTGGCTGGCCACCTGCGTTATCTGTAATGGACAGTGTTGTTATTCGTCCATCTCTTTTGGCCTTGCGGGCAAATTCTAATAATTGTTCCAGCTTTTTGCCGCCGGCTCCCTGGCTTGGAACAAGTTCGTAGGAAATTGTGAATGTGGTTGGATCTGTCAGGGATGCAGTTATATTCTGTTTGATTGTCATGGGTTCGGGCTGCCGGATGTTTAATATTACCTGAATCCTGCCCGCTGCATTTACAAAAAAACAGGATATAACGAGAAAGGCAACCTGTCGCTGGCAGGCATTTGTAAATATTGAGGTAGAGCAACAAATTACCCTGAACAGTTACGATTTTTTCCTGTTTTGATCCAAGGCAACCTTATGATGGGGAATGGGAACAGTATAAATAACCAGTTATGCTGGTTATTGTTGTCTATGTCAGTAAATATTCGGGTTGGCAAAAAAATCCCATCACCAAGGACTGTAAATGTTTGGGTAGTGCCTTAGATTCGTTTATTCTGGCCGGTGAAGCGTACTTTTGCTACTCGAACCGGTCAGAATGGGCGAAGATGAGGTGCTACCCGAATATTTACCTACGTCAATGTGTGCTGGAGGGAGGGGTAAGCTGTTGGCAATCAGGGCAGAGACCGGAAAACTCGATATGATGACCAAGTATCTGGTAAGATGTCCTGCCGGCAGCCATGTCAGCAATAGATGTACTGACCGGCATGTTTATATCATCAAGCCTGTCACAACAGGAACAACGAATATGGTAATGGGGTCTGGTGGTGGCATCAAATCGTTTCAGGGTACCACTTGCCTCAATTTTCATGATCATGCCGCTTGCAGACATAAGTTCAAGGTTACGATATACAGTACCAAGGCTGATTCTGGGTAATCGTTTACGAACCATGTCGTAAACTTCAATGGCACTCGGATGGGTTTTCACCTTGGATAGCTCATCCAGAATGATTTTTCTCTGAGTTGTTAAGCGGGTTATTGTTTTTGGCATGTTGAACTCAGCAAGTAAAAGTAAAAGTATTAATAGATATCATTCCTGTTAACAGGGATAATACATATTTTCTTTTTTTTTGTCAAATGGATGGTTGGTAGCCGTTGCAGAAAAAATAGCAATGAGAGGAAAAAAGCGAAACCCAAAAAATAAAAATACCAGGTTATTGTCTATCTAACCAGCCATGCTGGTTATTTACATTATTCCCCAAGAAAAGGATTGAAATAACCAAATTTAAGGGAAGGAAAATTCTGAATGAGTTTTTTATGCCAGTTCAGCATGCCCATTGCCGGCCCGGTTGGATGAAAGTCAATGGTTTTCAGGTAAAATTCAGGGTCAATATTAAGATTGCGAAGCTGGATCAGGTCAGGTTTATCTGTTTCTATCAGTTGACAAAGAGCTTGAAATTCTGCGGGATCATCGGTGAAACCTGGAAGAATGAAATAATTTAACGAGACATGGCGGTTGGCATCCTTCATGATCCGTATTGAGCGGCGGACATCTACAAGGGAAAATCCTTTTGGCTGGTAGTAACGATGATGATATATTGGCAGGGAACTGTTGATAGAGATGCGGATGGAATCAAGCCCTGACCTTGTTAGTTTTGCCACAGCTTCAGGCAGACTACCATTGGTGTTAAGGTTTATGGTTCCCAGTTTTGTTTTGCCTCGTATTTTTTGGATGGCTGCAACCATGGTATCGCTCTGGAGAAGAGGCTCTCCTTCACAGCCCTGACCAAAACTGACCACGGGTGTGGCGGCAGTTTGCAGATGATTGACAGCAACTTCAGCAAGCTCAGCAGGATTTGGGATAAATTTTATTCTATCCTGAGTAGACGGACAGCATCCTGATGGTTGCAATGATATGCAGCCCAAGCAGGCGGCATTGCAGACAGGGGAGCAGGGGAGGGGTGCTTCCCATCTTCCTGAAAAAAAGTTTCGGGCCGCAGGGCAGGCATAGGTAAGACAACATTTCCCAAGATGTTGAATTAGTCGATTTTCAGGGAATTCAGCTAATTTTTCTCTGGTTTTCCGATTGATTGTCTGCTGATCGAACTGGCATGGGTCCTGGCGAATATCCTGATCGCTTCTAAAGCCAGTAACATAAAATTTATCATTCATCCATCCCACTGCGGTGTAAGCAAAGAGAGGGAGGAGAGGTGCATTGTGTTTTTCCTGGTAGGCCGCTGTATATATGGTGGTGTGGGCTGGTGCCATAAACGCTGCCACTGCCAGAACTTCTTCTCTTGGTTTGTAAGGATTTTTGTCTAACAGAGCCGGTTCCTGATTAGTCGGATCTATACCGATTGGCAATCGTGCCGGTAAAACAAAGAGTTCGCTGCCTTCCGGCAGGGGTATCAAGGTGTTAGGTTCCGGACAGTAGAAATTTTTTCCGCTGGCGCCCGCCATGAGAAGGCCATCGTAATCAATTATTTCACCTTGCCGGTTGGCAAATAATAAGCTGGGTGCTTTGTGTTTTTGATTTGAGGAGCCTCTGGGCATGGGGTGGGCAGAGTATTAAATCTGGTTATCGGGGTCTGATTTTAGATAAAATGGAGTCGACAGCATTATATACATCAATGTCGTCCCCGAAAATATCAAGGATATTTGGGTGTTCCAGCAGGTCTTCAATGATGAACTGGGTTATGAACAGGCTGAGGATATTTGGGTCTGTGGTCAGGTTGCGAATGGGGGCGACCTTGAACTGGATGTCAAACTCTTCCATATCACCCATTTTAATAAGTTGTTTTTCAATTATTTCCCGCATGGCCTGGTCGGAATTGGTTTCGATGATATGGGTATCAAGTAATCGTTGCACCAAAGCTGTGGCTAATTCCAGGGAATTCTCCCTGGCCTTGCGGAGCATGACATTCCGTTCTCGTTCTCTTTTTCTATCAATTGCATCAATGGTTCTATTGGCGGAACCGCCTGGGTTCATGTGACGAGCCATGTCTAAGTACTCCTGATAATTTTATGTTTTTAGTTTATAAATATATAAATATTCTGGTTAGTTACAAATTACTTTTGTATAGTTGTTGGAAATGTTTAACTCTATCAGCTGTTTTTTTGTCAAGCTCTATGTCATATTTTTTGACATATTCCGCTGCCATACGATGTGTATTGAATATAGGCACATTCAGGTGCAGGTTATTGATGCCGATTTTAAGATATTGGTCGTGGTTTTGGTAAAACATGGAAAGTACTTCCGGTAATAGTTTGTAGAAAGCATTTGAGTCTTCAGAATACAAAAGTGAATCAGGTGACTCACTTAAATTGACCTCATCCACTGCACCTTCAAAGCCAAATTTCCAGCCGGTTTGTCCTTCATGGTATCCTTCCACCCACCATCCGTCCATGACACTGATATTGGGGATCCCATTTAATGCGGCCTTCATACCGCTGGTACCGGAGGCCTCAAGGGGTCGTTTGGGGCTGTTTAGCCAGGCGTGTACACCGGAGACCATCATTTTGGCAATAAGCATATCATATCCTGGTATAAAAATCAGCTTTGCCAGACCATTACTTTTCTGGAAGATTTCCTGCTGATTATCTAAAAGCAGCTTGAGCACTGATTTTCCGGGTTCGTCAGCCGGATGAGCCTTACCTGAAAAAATAAAATTGACCGGCCAGTTATTTTCAACAATAATTGCAGTAAGGGTGTCAATGTTATCAAATATCAGATCGGCTCGTTTGTAGGTGGAAAACCTGCGGGCAAAGCCAAATGAAAATACCCCGGGTTTAAGGTTTTGTACATCCGAGAGACTGGACAGGTAGTTGGGCGGGTCAATCCAGGTCTCCTGCATCTGGTTTCGATGGTGGATGAGCATTTTGTTTATATAGTCGATAAGAACCCGGTTGTCCTCCTTCCAAGCCTGGTGCAGGGCATTGGTAAGCTGGTCATGTTTACCGTGAAGCTTGGCGAAAACACCGGGGTCGTCCCGCCAGCCGTCAAGTTCAGCAATACTGTCAAAGGCCCGGCTCCGATTATCACTGATCCAAGTCAGGTGGTGTACCCCATTGGTGACAGCGGTAATTTTATCTTTTATCAGGGGAAACTGTTTGCGGGTAACATCCCTGTGTAACCGGCTTACACTGTTTACTGTCCGGTTGACTCGCATGGCTAGGGAGGTAAAATTATATTCACCTGGAAATTCATCATCTTTTGCTAATAAATTTAATATTCGCCGGTATAAACTGCTGCTGATTGTCGAGTACATCTCTTTGGAAAACCGGTCATGACCAGCTTTGACCGGGGTATGGATGGTATAGACAATGCGGTCGGCGATATTTTCTGCGGCATTTTTAATGTCATTATCGCTGGCCTTGATCTTATAATCGCTGCCCAATTTTTCTTGTAGATCACGGAGAATCAGCTCGATGGTAACGGCAACACCATGTTGTTCGTTAAGATGCAGGGTGCGGGCCGTAAAGCCTAATGTGTGCATGAGCGGCAACACGCATGAACCAAGCATCCGTCTCTGGTTGGCTTTGATTGTCGTTGTGTCGGCACAGTAAAGTTGATCGGCGGCCTCTCTGACCCAGGCCGGTGAAGAGGACAGGCTGTAATCAACGAGAAACTCTGGAACCACAAAATCCAGATTTCCGGATATTTCCATTTTCATCCAAACTTCTGCCTTGATATTTTCCGGCTGCTCTTTACCGTTATTAAAAGGCACATTGATTATAAGCGGTAACTCAGGGTTATCAGGATTGGTTAATTGAAAAAGGGTGGGAGTTTTTTCAGGGTTCCACAGGGTTTGCTGGTCGATCTGGCCAACTTTGGAATCGACAAACTGGGAAAAATATCCTTTTCTGTACATAAGGCTGACAGCTGCTACTGGGATATGCAGGTCAGCAAAGCTTTTGAGGGTATCCCCGGCAAGGACCCCAAGTCCGCCGCTGTAATTGGGAATTTTTCTTGGTCCGTGCAGGTGCTTTTGAATAATCTCTTTTGTTTTGGGGTCATCGCTGGTGTTTATCCCCTGTTCACGGATGAAGTTGAGCAGTGGGTAAAACACATCTGGTTCTGCACCTATTTCCATGGAGATATATACAACTGAATTACCGCCTGGCTCTTTAAGCTGTTTCCATATCCTGTCAAAAACTTCTTGGGGAAGACCGAAGAATGTTCCGAATCGGTTGCTGCAGATCAGATTCTCTGCTGCTTGCTTGACAATGCGTTTTATGTATTTCACTGGAATATATCTCTTTTTATCAAAAAACAGAGGACAGGGGATAGAGGCCAGAGGATGGAAATGGTTTTGTTCTGTTATTCCCCTGACTTCTCGTAGTCTCGCAGGCTTGCTTGCTTGCCTTGATGTTGTCATTGCTTGTTGTACTCGGCTCGCCGAGCAGGATCATGAAAGTTTATGTGAACGATGGTAATTAAGACTTAGCCATTCCAATTCTTCCTGATTTGTTCACGGGCTGACCAATTTGCTCATCGACAATGTTGGTT
>CAYRGM010000055.1:0-10795 GCA_964423765.1 uncultured Desulfobulbaceae bacterium | reverse complement strand
ATTTTCGACCAGTTCCTTCCAAAATGGAATTATAAGGCCATGCCAGTTTCTTGAACATGGGGTCAAGTCTGCCGTTGACCTTTATAAATCAAAAAAAGCTAATCAAAAGCCAAAAGTATATTTGACCCCTTTTAAATATTTTACAGAGCAAGCTTAAAACCACCTTTTTGATCACAAAATTAGCCTTTTAAGCCCAAATATCGACCTTTTTCTCGGTTGATTTCGTTACTTATCAATATATTAGCTTGGACAGACCCCGCTTGCTCGCTTGCTATATATCAAGATGAGACTTGACCCCATGTTCCTTTGGTGAGAGCGTACAAAAAATGCTCAAGCTATGCCTTGAGTAAAATAAGAAGAATAGCTATAATCATGAAAAAAGTTTACTGGGTACTGACAGCGGTGGTTGTAATAGCGATAGCAATGTTGTTGTTTAAGCCAGCGGTAACGATAGTCCAGGTAATTACGGTACAAAAAGGTGAAATTATTCAAACAGTAACAGATACTGCGTTGGTGCGGGCTATTGATACTGATACCTGAGTTGAGCGATTTTTTAACTTAATCTGCACCAGGTAAGCGAGTGTAACGAGACTCCGATCTCTTGCACGCCAAGGATTATACGAAAATCCGTGGGCAGACCAACGGGTATGCCTGCGGTTTTCTTAGAAGCCTTGGCACACAAGACATCAGCACATATCTGTGTCATAAAATCTCGCAGATAACATGTTAAAATTCATAGGTATGATTTTGTGATTTCTACCTTTTTGTAGGTTCATAAAAAATAAATAAAAAAAATAGCAGATGAGTAATCAAAAAATATCGGCATGTGTATTTCCTGACACTGTACCTGCTGATGATATTATGTTTCCCCTTGCCCATATTTTTTCACAGCTTGTCTATTGTCAGCCGGTTGAGATGGACGGAGAAAAAATAGAAATGGCTGATTATTTGCAAATACATGTTCCTGCACCACTTAAAGGGGAACGGGATCGTTTTTTGAGTTTGTTGGATGAGTTGCGTAGTTGGAGTGATGATGATGCAGAGCAGTTGAGAAATCTTGCTCTCTTTCAGATCAGTACCGGAAAACCAGAAACAAAATCTTCAATTATCAGTAGCCTGCACAATAGTATGGGTGTGGATGATCGAAAAACTGAAGAGTTGGAGATATTACTCTGGCAGGCCCGGTTGGTTTTGAGTCTTGGAGAATTTTTCGATCAGGGACAAAAGGAGCTTGCTAATGAGCTTGTCGTAATCAATGAACGGGAAAAAGAGTTATTTGCTGAATTACGCCAGGAAAATAGCCAGTCTTTTGATTTAGCCAGGACAATCAATGAGACAATCGTACAAAACGACGGTTTACAGCGATTGCGGCTTAAGGCGTGGAGCCGTCTGTTTTGTTTTGGTAGTGAGCCGTTGCATTCTGTGGACTGTTTTATCAGCATTGATCGGAATGCAATTGATATGATGGTGGAAGTGTATGAAAAAATATTCGGCAATAATATTAAACCATTTATCACCCTCAGCCTGCCGGTTTTTACCCCTGTTACATCCATACAGGTTGATAAAATTAAACAGTTACAGCAAGCAGAGCTGCCGGTGATATTGTCCTGGATATTTTCAGGTTCTGCCGGACGGGCAAGCGGTATTGATTACGATTATGAGATATTGCAGGCAGACTGGGAGGAGCTAATTGACAGCCTATACCCAGTTACGGGTACAGATAGAGTAACTCTGCATATCTATAAATTTCTGGATATACAGCCATGTAATTTATTCTTAGAGTCTTTTGCTCGGGAAGGCGTGCAAGTTCCTATTGAAAAAGAAAATCAGAGAACAGGGGTAATTATCTGCTGGCTTGAAAAGTAACCAGCATGGTCGGAGTAAATTGACCAGATTCATTCTCTGTCTTCTGGTAACTGGAGGCGACGAGCGGATTTGAACCGCTGAATAATGGTTTTGCAGACCACTGCCTTACCGCTTGGCTACGTCGCCATATATTGATGTGTAAAAGATATTTTTTAAACAAAAAAATATTTATCCTATTATTTATGTTTTGACAAGAGGAAAGTTGATATATGGGGACTACTTTACACGCATTGGTTCAGGATAATGAAGACAAACTTCGTGAACTGGAAGAAAAAATTGATTATAGGTTCAAGGATATTAAGTTATTGCTGACATCATTGATTCATAGTTCCTTTGCATTTGAGCGTTTAAACTGCAATACCCATAATGAAGTCCAGGAATTTTTAGGCGATGCTGTACTCGACCTGGCTGTGGGACATCTTATTTTTGTTCGCTTTCCCTTGGCACGAGAGGGTAAACTGACCAGGATTCGCTCGGCTCTGGTCAATGAAACTGGTTTGAGCGGCATGGCAAGAGATCTGGAATTGGGAAAATATCTGTTACTTGGCAAGGGAGAAGAGGCTTCTTCAGGTCAGAGTAAATCATCCATCCTCTCCTGTGCGTATGAGGCAATAGTGGGCGGTCTGTTTCTTGATGGTGGTTATGAAGCTGCCCAGGACTTTGTTCATCTATTTTTTACTCCTCTACTTAATGAGCGGCAAGAATTTCTTACTCTCATAGATGGAAAAAGTTCTCTTCAAGAGGTTCTGCAGGAGCGATATAACGAGGGGCCGCAATATGTTCTGGATATGGAAGATGGACCATCCCATGCCCGTATCTTTTCGGTATCTGTTTATTTTCATGACCGGGTATTAGGCAGTGGCCGGGCTTCCAGTAAAAAAGAAGCTGAACAGCAGGCCGCAGCCGAAGCCCTGAAGAACCTTATTTGAAATCACAAGCCAGGCCGTTTGGATATGAATTCTGTGATCCCTGTTTTTATTCCCCATGAGGGATGTGAGCATAGCTGTATTTTTTGTAATCAAAGACGGATAAGTGGGGTCAGGGGCAAACCGGTCAACAGAGAAAAAGTTGCTTTGATTATTCGTGAGTGGCTTGAGTGGACAATAAAAAAGAAAAAAAACCGGGTGCAGGTTGCTTTTTACGGCGGTTCCTTCACCTGTCTTGCCCGAAAACGGCAGGAGGAGTTGCTGGCGGCTGTTTATCAGTTTATTGACAGCAAAGAAGTAGATGGTATTCGGCTGTCAACCAGACCCGATGCCGTTGATGAAAATAGTCTGGCCCTGCTCAAATCATATCTTGTCCAGACTGTTGAGCTGGGTGTGCAGTCATTGGACGACAGAGTTCTGGCTTTAAGCAGGCGGGGACACATTGCTAAAGACTCTTTTCGGGCATCCAGGCTGATTAAGGATGCCGGTTTGGAGCTTGGTCTTCAGCTTATGATTGGTCTGCCGGCTCAGAATTTTACCAGTCTTCGCAGAACCATGAGGGGAATCTTGGCTATTCGTCCCCATTTTATTCGAATTTATCCGGTTTTGGTGGTTGATGGCAGCTCTCTTGCCCATTGGTTTGCTCAGGGAAAATACCAGCCGCTCAGTCTCGATAGAGCTGTTATTCAGGCGGCCTGGATCAAGAAAAAATGTGATCAGGCCGGTATCCCTGTTATTCGCATTGGTTTGCAGGCAGGATTAGAGCTGGAAAATGCACTTATAGCCGGCCCTTATCATCCTGCCTTTGGTGAACTTGTTGCCTCCCGGCTCATGCTCAAACAAACCCGCTCTCTTTTGGGGCAGGTTCATCCAAATGATAAAGTAACCCTTTATATATCTTCCCGGGATCAATCGGTATTTAAGGGTATGAAATCAGCCAATATGAAAAGATTGAGAGAACTTAACATTCACAATAGATTTATATTGAAACTTGACCCTGACCAGCCCAGGGGAACAATTCGTCTATGTTAAGGGCTCGGAAAGAAATAACTTGTGCTTTTTCAGCCGTAAATGTGCCGCAGGTTCGGTTGACTTTGTATCTTCGCAACCGCAGCATAATTAGGCTATGTGAGGATTGTGAAGATACAAAGTCAACTGAAGATGTGGTACAGTTACGAGATGAAAAGGCCAAGTTATTTCTTTCCGAGCCCTAAGCAACAGAGCTGGAATATATTGATCAGCCTTTAAGCGAACCATAAAAGATGATCGTTGGGGTACAGCTAAATCGTAATCGTTAACTTTTAGATAAAAAATAAATGCTCAGTATAAACAATCTTTCTCTTCAGTATGGAAGGAAACATATATTTCGTGAGGTCTCTGCCCAGATTCATACTGGTGACCGGATAGGTCTGATAGGAGTGAATGGGACTGGAAAATCCACTCTTTTAAAGATAATGTCTGGGGAGCTGGAAACCGATGGGGGTATTGTCAGCCGGGCTTCCTGGTTCACGGTTGCCTACCTTCCCCAGGAAATTACCATAGACCTAGACGACTCCACTCTTTATGAGGAGGCTGAATCGGCCTTTGATGATATTTTAGCCTATCAGCAGGAAATGGAGGAAATTGGCAGTCAGCTTGCAGGACTTTGTCAGGGTGATTCTGCCTTGGCCGGGCTGTTGGAGCGACAGGGGGAGTTGCAACATCGTCTTGAAGGACAAGATGTGTTTAGAATGCGACCGGAAATTGAAAAAATTCTTGCCGGTTTGGGTTTTTCAAAGGATGATTTAAATAAACAGGTCAGCAGTTTTTCCGGGGGCTGGATCATGCGCCTTTTATTAGCAAAACTCCTCCTCCAGAAACCAGCTCTACTCCTGCTTGATGAACCGACCAATCATCTTGATATTGATTCTCTCACCTGGCTTGAAAATTTTCTTCAGCAATATCAAGGAGCAATCATTGTCATATCCCATGACCGCTCCTTCCTTGACCGGGTAACCAATATAATCTGGGAGTTGAGCTTGGGCAGGTTGACTGTTTACAAGGGTAACTATTCTTTTTACTTAAAGGAAAAGAAATTGCGTCTTGAGCTGGAACGGGCTGCCTATGATAATCAGCAGGCCATGATTAAACAGACTGAGCAATTTATCACCCGCTTTCGGGCAAAATCAACCAAGGCCCGTCAGGTACAGAGCCGGGTTAAACAGCTGGAAAAATTAGAGAAAATAGAATTATCCGAAACAGAACGATCAGTTCGTTTTTCCTTCCCTCCTGCTGCTCCATCGGGGCGGGAGGTGTACATCATGAACAATATCAAAAAATCATTTCCTGATAAACAGGTATTTACCGGAATCAATCTGAATCTACAAAGGGGAGACAAACTGGCCGTTGTCGGGGTGAACGGGGCAGGTAAGTCCACTTTGCTGAAAATCATGTCTAAGCAGGAGAGGGCAGAAGGAGAGCTTAAACAGGGGCATAATGTTATCCTCACTTATTTTGGTCAGCATCAGGCCCAGGAACTTGCCGGAGAGTTGACTGTTCTTGATACGGTCTATCATGCGGCCCGGGATATGACCATTACTCAGGTTCGCTCCTTGTTGGGAGCCTTTCTTTTCAGCGGCGATGAGGTAGAAAAAAAGGTGCAGATCCTTTCCGGGGGTGAAAAAAGCAGAGTTGCCCTGGCAAAAATGCTGGTTCGTCCGGCCAATCTGATGCTCCTTGATGAGCCGACCAACCATCTTGATATCAGTTCCCAGGAGGTTTTACAGGAAGCCATGGCCCAGTATGAGGGGACGATTATTGTGGTTTCCCATAACAGGTTTTTTGTGAACTCTTTTGTCAACAAGGTGCTTGAGATAAAAGATGGTAAAGGTATCATGTATGAAGGAAATATTGATGATTACCTTGCCGGTCGAGGGCAGGAAATCGTTAATGATTCAGGCAAGAAAAAATCTGTTGTGGAGAATGGAGAAAAGATAACGGATAAAAAGGCTTTACGGCAAGCCAGGGCCTTATCAAGACAGGAGGTGACAAAACAGTTTGGGCCATGGAAAAAACAGAGTCGGCAAGCAGAAAATGATATCGAGCAGCTTGAGCAGAGAAAAACAGAACTGGAACAGTTGATGGCTGATCCCGAACTGTATAAAGATCAACCTCGTTGGTCCGCAATCAGCAAAGAGTACTGTGAGGTGGAGCGGCATCTTGAGCGGGCCTATCATAAGTGGGAAGAGGCTCAGGGAAAACTTGAAAAATTTGAAAAATCACTAAACAACAGGTAAGAATAATGACGAAAAATCTAATGATAACATTAGCTGTGGTGCTGGTCGTGGTGGGTACGGTATATCTTTTGTTCTACCAACCGGATGAGATTGTAACCGTTGATATCAGTTTTAGCGAATATCTGCCTGCTGATACTGTTGCTGTATTCAGCTTACGGAATATCAATAGCATGGTGGATAATTTTCCGGATACGGCTATTGGTCAATTTTTCGATAAAAATAATATGGCCCGGATCATGGCAGAGCTGGAGGCAGGACCGGATGATATTCAGGCATATAAGGCTGGTTATGACCGGCTTTTTGCGGCATTGCACCATCCTGCATTCAGGATGGTCTTTGGGGATGATGTTGATCTTGCAATCCTGCCTGTGGATAAATCGCTGTTCAACATAGATTTTACCAAAGCTTTGCAGCAGTCTTTTTTGCTTATGGCAACCAGTAATGTTGCTGATATGCTTGAAATATTGTCTACAAAAATTTTGACCAAGACTGTTGAGGAATTTGCCCATGGTTCCCTGATAATGACCAGGATTACCCTTGACGACGGGAGCTTTGTTTTTGCCTACACAGATCAAAGCAGATTGTTGGTTGCCCTTGAGCCGGGAATGATTGCCCAAGCCCTGACGCAACGGGAGTCGGGTGTAGGTCTGGCAGAAAATGAACACTTTATAGCTGCGGTTAAGTTCTGGCAGCAGGCACCTGTTAAACTTGTGCAGAGCCGGGCCTTTATTCAGGGTGATTTCATCAGGAAGATGCTGCTGGAGGCAGATAATAAAGAAGTGCAGAGGATAGGCCAGTACTTGCAGGGGATACATTTTGTTGCTTCTGTGGGCGGTCGCAATCAGGACAGGTGGCAGCAAGAGTCCATGACTGCATATTCATACGATGCACTTGATCCTCTCATCAGGGCCAGTGTGGGTCTGTCGATGACTAACAAGAACGAGACTCTGCATATGTTGTCTGCAGACCCTCTTGCCTATGGCTGGCTGGCTGATCTTGGCACTTCATCTATTCTTGAAGGGTTGAAGACCGATCAGAGATTATTTACCGATCTAAATGCCCAGCTAAAAAATGAACTTGGAGTAAGTCTGGAACAATTACTGCAGTCATTTGGTTCCCAGGGTGGCATGGGCTTAAATAGAATTGTTCAGTCCGGAATATTTCCTTTACCTGAACTGGTTTTTGCTGTGCAGGTAAAGGACCGGGAGTTAATTTATAATGTTTTAAATAAGATTCGGGCAAAAATGTCGGCACAGGGCCTGGTTGTTGAGTATAAAGAAGTCAATGGGCAAACTATTTATTCCTGGCCGATTTTACCGGGTGAAGCAGCTCAGCCAGCCATAGTTTTGACTGATGATATGCTCTATCTTACTAACGGAATCTCTTCAATGAAAGAGATGATTACCCTGAAACAAGAAGGCACAACGCTGCTGGAGCCGATGAAAGAAGCATTAGGGGTAGATTTGACTGCTAAGATAAAAGATGCAAATAGCGGGGTATTTGTTTTCTGGCCGGCCCGTCTGTCGGCTCAATTGGATGGGGTGGCAAGCTGGGCTGTTTCCATAATTGAAAGTTCTGAAGGCGTGCATGTGGGTTTTTTAAAAGATGAACTTTTGCGGGTTTTAGGCAGCTCTGAGGTTATTGTTTTGACGAGTTCATTAACCCGTGAACGGGGTTATAGTTCGATGATTATTGTGGATAGGCAGGTCGATCAAATACCTGAAACACAGTAAGCGTTCACCAGGGGAATAGGATTGTTTCAGGCAATTAAAAATTAAAAAAAGGTAAGCGAGCTTGAAAGCTGTGCTTATCTGTGAGACTTAAGTGAGGTGCGGGTGAATGGTTACTGTTTTTTAAGGTACAGGTAAATCAACCCGCAGGGGTTTGATTATCATTATTGTGGTAGGGTCAGGCAAATTTTTTGAGCTGCTCGGCCACTTATAGAGTTTATTTTTTAACATAAGGAGAAGGTTAATGACGCGTGAAGACATTATGAAGATTATCAAAGAGGAAAATGTCCATTTTTTTCGTCTTCAGTTTGTCGATATTTTTGGATATATGAAAAATATCGCTCTGCCGATTTCGCAAATAGAGAAAGCTCTGGACGGACAGATGATGTTTGATGGTTCTTCCATTGACGGTTTTGTCCGCATCAATGAATCGGATATGTATTTGAAACCTGATTATGATACATTTACAGTGTTGCCCTGGAGGAAACAGGACGGCAGTGCTGCCGCCAGGATTATCTGCAATGTTCATAAATCAGACGGCTCTCCTTTTGAGGGATGTCCCCGCAATAATCTGAAACGGGTCTTGGCCCAAGCCAAAGAGATGGGCTTTACCATGAATGTTGGTACCGAGGCAGAATTTTTTCTCTTTGAGAAAGATGAAGATGGTAATGCCACTACTATCACCAATGATGTGGCAGGATATTTTGATATTGATCCTGACGATTGCGGGATCAATTGCCGACGGGACATAATTGAGACTCTGGAGGAGATGGGATTTGAGATTGAAGCCTCCCATCATGAGGTGGCAGCAGGACAGCATGAGATCAATTTCAAGTATGCCGATGCTTTAACCGCTGCTGATAATACTCAGACCTATAAATGGGTTGTCCGCTCTATTGCCGCCCAGCATGGCCTCCATGCCACATTTATGCCCAAACCAGTTTTTGGTATAAATGGTTCAGGAATGCATACCAATCAGTCTCTGTTTAACCTGGACGGAATCAATGCTTTCTTTGATGAAAACGGCCCACTTCAGCTTTCAAAGATCTGCTATCAGTACATTGCCGGTATTGCCAAGCATGCCCAGAGTTTTGCAGCTGTAACCAATCCTCTTGTCAACTCATACAAACGCCTGGTGCCTGGCTATGAGGCTCCGGTATATGTTGCTTGGTCAGCGTCAAACCGCTCAGCCCTGATCCGTATTCCGGCGAACCGGGGTGTGAGTACCAGAACCGAAGTACGCTGCCCTGATCCAAGCTGTAATCCTTATCTGGCATTTGCCATGATGCTGACTGCCGGGCTGGATGGGATTAAAAATAATCTACAGGCTCCTGCTTCTGTTGATCATGATATTTATGCCATGACTCCTGCAGAAAAAGAAACCGCAGGGATTGAATGTCTGCCAGCCAGCCTTGAGGAGGCAATTATTGTCTTTAAAAATAATCCCCTTTCAAAAGAAGCTCTTGGGGAACATATTTTTACGAAATATGTGGCTGGTAAGGAGAAAGAATGGGAGGCTTTTCGTATGGCTGTCACCGACTGGGAGATAGAAAATTATCTTGATAATTTTTAACTTTTACACATAGATCGTAAATACCCTTGCAAAAGGTCTCTTGCTGTGTGGACAATGTTCTTTGCTGCTTCACTTGGTCTTGGCTCATTCAATCGCTGTCTGGTTAAAGTATGCTTATCCTCAGAACTGTCCGGATTTGGTAGATATAGGTTTGAAATCCGTCTCTATAGTTGTCTGTTTATTTTACGATGTATATGTTCTATATGAATAATGGCAGTTAGCTCCTATCCAGGCCACATGGATCATCTTTCATGGTTGGTTGTGGCTTGTGATTGGCTAATTTCCTTTAGTTGTTACGGTTATAGGCGGGATAGCCTCCATACTCCAAGAGAAGCAAGATGGCAGATGATAAACAAAGCAAATTGATCGGACGGCAGCTTGAAAAAATAATAAGGGGGAAAGTGGGTAGGCTGCACTGGGATCTTTATCAGTTAAACCAAGCTTGGGCGTTTGTGGCGGGGAAAAGGGCAGCGGCTCAGACCCAGCCCGCCTGGATTCGTCAAGATGTTCTCTGGGTATTTGTTAATGGTTCTGCCTGGATGCAGGAGTTAACTTATATGAAACCGGAAATTCTTGCCCGAGCAAATGATTGTCTGGAATCAGTGGTTCTTGTTGATATCAGATGGCTTCAGCAACCCCAGCAGTATGAGCCACTGCAACGGATGGAACTTAATGTCCCTGACTATATAATTTCTCCTGAAAAAGAAGAAAAGTTTCTGCAAATGAGCAAAACAGTGGCGGATTCGGATTGTCAGCAGGCCTTGTTTAAACTTTGGCAGACCTTTCAGAAAAGAATGCACAGGCCATAGGAATGAGGCAAGTGGGTGGTTCGTTATATATCGGAAAATAAATGGTTCTATGGATAATAGTCAGCATATCTGGGCTTGATTTGCCAGCCCTTAGGAAAATTAGTGAATATTATCGGTTTGATCTCTCATGCATCTCTGGTGGAATTTACCAGTTTTTCTTGCAAACAGGCAGTTGAGATTTTCTGTAAAATGGAATTGATGAAGTCAGGAGGTTTAATCAAGAATAGAATAGTTTTGTCCATGATTGAGGTGGGAGAAAAAGCAGCGATTTGAATTAATTTGTACTCAAAAAATCTGCTGTCAAACAGGTTGATTTTTGTTTTTTGTTAAGTTATATTATTTGTAGCTATTCAGCGAGATGAACAAGCTTCCATAACCTTGGTCGTAACTGTTTAGATGTGCTTCTTCACGGAGTTTCGTTCCTCGCTTACCTATACTATAGTGACTACTTTTTAGTTTGCTTAAGTGTTGGCTAAGCTGTTTCGGTCATGCTGGTTATCTATTGATCAGTTCTTTGGTTTTTTGTCAGACTGCATGGATTATTTTCAGTCCGTTTTCCATTATGCGCCAGTAGCTCAGCTGGATAGAGCACCGGCCTTCTAAGCCGTAGGTCGCA
>CAYRGM010000054.1:0-11072 GCA_964423765.1 uncultured Desulfobulbaceae bacterium | reverse complement strand
ATAATCAATAATCAATTGATAATAATCAATTATTAACAGACTCAAAGCCTGCCCGAAGGGTGCTAAATTTATCTTCCCGGTGAGTGTTTACGACTTTCATATCAACAAGGTAAGAAAAAGATGCTGGAAAAATTATTTTTACCGAAATCAGTCGCAGTTATCGGTGCTTCTCTATGTGGAGAGAAAGAGGGTCGTTCTATTCTTGCCAACCTGGTGAACAACGGTTACCAAGGGGAGATAATACCGGTCAGTTCCACTGATGAAACCATGCTTGATTTGCCAGTATATCCTTGCCTGCGGGATTATCAAGGCAAGGTGGATTTGGTGATTATTGAGGTAGATCCGGAATTTGTTCTTGAGGCTGCCCGCGATGCGGTTGCCAGGGGAGCAGGGGCAGTCATAGTAACCAGTAGTGGTTTCAGAGAACAGGGACAGGATGGTGTTAGGCTGGAGAGTGAGCTGTATGATATATGCCGTCGTGGCGGCATGCGTCTGCTTGGTCCCGGTAGTCTGGGTTTGATTAATGGAGAAAATAATTTTAACGGTTCATCTGTTGGCAAACTGATAAAAAAAGGGGAGGTCTCTTTTTTTTCCCAGTCAGGATCATTATGTGCGACCATGTTAGAGATGGCCGCCGACCGACATATTGGTCTGGCAAAACTTGTTTCCATCGGCAACAAGACGGATATCAGCGAAGTGGATTTACTGAGTTTTTTAAGTGAAGATCCTGCAACAAAGGTGATTGTTGGTTATCTGGAAGATATCTGTTCCGGGGATAATTTTATCAAGGCTGCTGAAGAGGCCAGTCGGATAAAACCGGTGATTATTCTTAAATCCGGAACCACTGAAGCCGGTAAAAAAGCGGCCGCCAGTCATACCGGCGGTCTGGCCGGGGAGGAGACCGCCTATGGGGCGGCTTTTAAGAGATCAGGTGTATGCCGGGCAGATTCGTTTGAAGCCCTGTTTGATTATGCAGTTGCTTTCTCCACCCAGCCGTTTGCGGGAGGTGATCGGGTTTTGATTATCACCAATGCAGGCGGTCCCGGAACCTTGGCTGCTGATGCTGTTGAAAGAGCAGGTTTGCAGGTAGCACGGACAGAAGTGAAAAAAGAAGTTATCTCAGAAACCGGGATGGGGGCAGTTTCTGTTTCCTTTGCCGAAAATCCGGTTGTCGTACTGGGTGATGCTGATCCGGCTGACTATGTACGGGCAGTTCAGGCTGGTCAGCAGGATTCGTTGGTTGATTCTATTTTGTTAGTGTTTATTCCCCAGACCATGACTAATCCGGCAGATACGATTAAAGCCATTATAGGAGTCTTTGATGGTTCCAAGCCTGTATTGACTTCTTTTATGGGGGCACGGACTTGGTTTGCCGGGCAGGCGGAGCTGGCAAATGCCGGGTTTCCTGGTTATCCATCGATTGATCGGGCGGTGGCTGCTCTTAAAGTAATGTATCAGTATGGCGTATGGCGGCGGCGTCCCCCCCGTCTCGTTACCAGGTTTCCGGTGAACAGGCGGCGGGTGGAGAGGATTATTTATCGTAGACAGCGGACCGGGAACTTGTATTTAAACGAGGTAAAATCTAAAGATATCCTGAAAGCATATGGATTTCATGTGCAGCCGGGGCAATTGGCCATCACTGTTGAGGAGGCGCTTGAGGTTGCCCATTTCATCGGTTTCCCGGTTGCCATGAAAATAGTTTCGCCAAACATTATTCATAAAACTGACCTTGGTGGGGTCGCTCTTAATATAGCTTCCGGGCGGGAGGTTGAAGATGCTTTTGATCTTATGCACCTGCGCATCAGGAAACAGGTGCCTGATGCTGTTATTGAAGGGGTATATGTCGAGAAAATGGCAGAAGCCGGTCTTGAGATTATCCTTGGCATGACCCGTGATCCTCAGTTTGGACCCATGTTGATGTTTGGCTTGGGAGGAATTTTTGTTGAAGTTATGAAGGATATAACCTTTTATCTTGCTCCGATTACAGAAGATGAGGCCGTGCAGATGCTCAAGGCAACCCGTTCTTATGAAATGCTCAAAGGCAAACGGGGCAGCAAGGAGATTGATATTAAGGCTGTTGCCCGTTCTTTGCAGAGGATAAGTCAGTTGACCACTGATTTCCCTCAGATAGTGGAATTGGATATAAATCCTTTGATAGTTGGTGAGATGGGCAGTGATCCGGTGGTTACTGATGCACGGATGACTTTGCGGGCAGGGGACAGGTGACAGATAATTGATAATTGATAATTATCGACCATAAAAGGGACGGGGGATATGAATCATGAAGTATGACCAGGATTGGCAGTATAATTATGAAGAGATGATTACTACCCCCGGACGAGCGATTGCCAATGTCAAGTCCGGGCATAGGGTGTTTATCGGTACAGGATGTGGGGAACCAGTTAAGCTTGTTGCGGCCCTGACCCAAAGAGCCGGTGACTTGGCAGGTGTCGAACTGGTGCAGTTGATAACCAAGGGTAAGGCCCCGTATGCTGACAAGAAATATGCCGAATGTTTTACCATTAACTCTTTTTATATTGGTTCCAATGTTCGGGATATGATTCAGGAGGGAATGGGGGATTATACGCCCATCCTGATGTCCGAGGTTCCGAGATTATTAAACAGCGGCGTGCTTCCTCTGGATGTGGCTATTATTCAGGTAACTCCGCCTGATGAAAGGGGTAAGGTCAGCCTGGGCATTTCAGTTGATATTGTTCGCAGTGCTGCGGATAATGCTTCTCTTGTCATTGCTGAGGTTAATGCCAATATGCCCTGGACACATGGCGATTCCTTGATGGATATTTATGATATTGATATTCTGGTTCCGGTTGAAGGAGATATTCTGGAAAGGGAATCCCACCGGCTTCATCCGGTCAGTAAGAAAATTTCTGCAGAAGTGGCTGCTCTTATTCCAAACGGTTCAACCATCGAATTTGGACTTGGTCGGGTTCCGGGGGTAGGGAGACTGCCCCAGGCGGTTATGGATTATCTCCATGATAAAAAAGATCTTGGGATTCATACCGAGATGATTTCCGATGGAATTATTGATCTGGTTGAGTCGGGGGCGGTGACAGGAGCCTGTAAAAGTACTGACCGGGGCCGGATTACCTGTAGTTTCTGCATGGGAAGCAGGAAACTTTATGATTTCGTCCATGATAATCCCCTGTTTTGCTTCAGACCAACTGAGTATGTCAACAACCCTGCGGTGATTGGTAAGCAGAAAAAAATGGTCGCTGTGAATATGGCTCTTGAAATTGATCTCACCGGTCAGGTCTGTTCAGACTCTGTGGGCGGGCGTTTCTATTCCGGTATCGGTGGTCAGGTCGATTTCAACCGTGGTGCGGCATTTTCAGAAGATGGCCGTTCCATTATCACCATGCCGTCCACCCGGGATAAGGGAGCAGTTTCCAGAATTGTTACTACCCTTCATCCCGGTTCAGGGGTGGTTGTTACCAGAGGGAGTGTTCACTTTGTAGTCACTGAGTACGGGGTGGCTTATCTGCATGGAAAATCAATCCAGGAACGGGTTATGGCACTTATATCCATTGCTCATCCTGATTTCAGGGAGCAGCTCTTCAAGGAAGCATTGGCATGTAAATATATCAGGCCCTCCAAATCTGGTCTTGGTGATCGTTTTGTTGTTCCTGGTGAAAAGATCATGCGGACAACTTATCTCTTAAAAAATGGCATTGAAGTTAAATTTCGTTCCATCAGACCGATTGATGAGCCACAACTCCGTGATCTTGTTTATAATCTTTCCCAGGAAACTATTTATTACCGATTTATGAGCCGGCTGCAGCGATTTTCCCATCGTCAGATTCAGGATTTTGTTTTTATTGATCATCGCCGGGATGTCGCCATTGTCGGTACTATTCCGGAAGCCCATGGTGAAGCAATTATAGCTGTGGGCAGATATTATCTTAACGAGAAAATCAATAAGGCAGAGGTTGCTTTTGTGATTAGTGACGGTTGGCAGAATCTTGGTATTGGCAAATTTCTGTTTCGTCACCTCATAACCATTGCCAAACGAAACGGCATTGCCGGCTTCACAGCCGAGGTCTTGCGGGATAATTATCGCATGCAGGCTATTTTTACCAGTTCCGGTCATCATGTGGAAAGCCGTCTTGAGGATGGGGTGTATTCATTTGAAATTGAGTTTTAATTTCATTTGTTATTGAATATTTACTAACTTTCTCATATAGATAGAACAAAGTGGAGCATAACTACAGGAGCGGTGATGATTTGCTGGCGATACAGAACTATTGTTTTTGAGTTCAAGAAGGATGGATTGTTTGGCGATAGGTTTATTGATGATGAAGAAGTGGAGAAGACTATGAATGAACATGGTCGTGCGGGCTGGGAATTAGTTAATGCTACCATGATTCAGGATGGTTTGCTCACTGTGTTTAAACAACCGGACTCTGGGGAAGTAATCTGTAAGAGTGAAGAGGAAAAAAACGAGCTGTCTCGGATTGGTGACGAAATCGAAATTCTACAGATGAGTAATGAAAATTCTGCTCTTGGAAGGTCGCGGCAGAGAGAGTCAGATCCGGTTTCGCATGCAAAACCAGCTCAAACCTTAAAAAAACAGTTTGACTGTTTAGCTGGCAAAATAAAGATTAATTAGTAGTAACTATTCAGCTGCACTCCATCTCCGCCCATTTTGAGCTTCTTGAGTAACATTAGTACGCTGCAAAGCTCAAAATGGACGGATATGAAGCACATCTGAACAGTTACAGCCTAAGATTACGGGAGTTTGTTCATTTCGCTGAATAATTACAATTAGTATTGTATTCACTGAATCGACATCGCGAAAGAAAATTGTTTCCTGAAAATTTGTGTAATCACTACATATTGTATAAACTTCATTAAGGTGGATATCCAAGTCGCTCTCCCTTAGGATATATAATTCCATGCCCGGCGGCGAGCCGGGCATAATAAGCAATTAAAACAGCAAGGCAGGTAAGCGAGGAACAAGACTTTGAGAAGTCAAGGAAATAATCTAACGAAACAATTTCTATTCAATCAACGATACCAAAAATATGGCCATTAGTAATGAACAACTGAGAAATGATTACAGAAAACTCAAGCAGACTCTTGCGAGATATCCGGTCATTACAATCTCTAAGTCTACTGGACAGCCCCCTGAGTATTATGAAATAGAGTATAATCTTCAGGGATTTGTACGCAGTCCTGATGGAAGCATCACAACAGATAATCTCCATACAATAGCAATAAAACTACCCTTTGGATATCCCCATTTCCCTCCGACAGCTAAACCCCTGAATCATATTTTCCATCCTGATATAGACCCATCAGCTATACGAATTTCTGATCATTGGCAGAAAAATCCCGATCTGAGCAAGTTGGTTATTATCATTGGCAAAATGATTTGTGGCGATATTTACAATATAGACACCCCTTTTAATCAAGAAGCCGCTGACTGGTACAAACAGCAACAGGGACAATTACCATTAGATGCGTTACAGGTTGCTGAGATTACCCCCCTTAAACAGGAGCTGGACAGGCAGGACGAAGAGACTGGGAATGAGGAAGATTTTTTAACCATTGCCTTGGAAAAGGAAGATTCTTCAACCCTTGCCTTGGAAAAGGAAGATTCTGTTCATGAGCAGATCAATCTTCTGAGGCTGCAGATCAAACAGAAAAATCTATTTGCAGCCAGCGGTATTATGAGTGATATACCCCAATCCGTACAGTTTGACGACCGAGACAATATTGCTGGAATTATTGCCAAATCTCTTCAGCAAAGTGATAAATTGTTCAAACAGGCCGAGGCCCTGGAAAACCAGAGCCGTTATGATGAAGCAGTTACAATTGTCGAAAAACTGGCTCAGGTAGCGGCAGACACGCCTGGTCTTGACACTCTTCGTAATCGTATCATCAGTTCCCTCTCCCTGATAGATGACCTTGACCCTATGTGGTCTGATGAAAAAACAAACCAGCCATCTGGTGATATTGAGCCATCCCCTCCCCCTAAAACTATAAAACAATCTCTGAAGGGCAGAAAGAAGAAAACAATAGTCCCTATAAAATCAATTGCGGCAATTATTGTTCTGATAATTATTACTGGAGCCGGGACAATAACCTATATCCAAGATAAAGCTATTATATCTCAAGGTAGAGAAGATATTAATAACATCAACCATCTTATCCAAACAAGACAATTCTTTGAGGTTCAGGCAGAAGCTGAAGCTACTCTCAGGTCACTTACCGAAATAAAAATTCTCCAGACAGATGCTGACGATATATCAACAGAGCTCAACAGCATTATGGAATCTGAAAAATTTATCCTGGGACTACAGGGAAGAATGCTCTACAATGGTAAACATGTCTCTTTTGAGCAGGTCGATCAGTTAAGAATTCTTGACAAAATGACAACGCAGGCGTTGGAGTTCAGGAAAGAGGGACGAATCACCAAGGCTTTAAGTGAATACAAGGACGCATTATCCTATGCCAACAAACATGGACTGGTTATTCAGGTCAGAGAAATAAAACAAACCATTCATAATCTCAGTTTCACAGAAGCCATGAACATGGCAAAAAAAGCTGAACAGGCAAAAGAATGGAGTGATGCCGCCGATATTTATATCAGAGCTCTGGAACTCTCCCGCAATATTTCTGACCCTGCAGAAGCTGCAAAAATTAGTAAGCTCCTGACCGCTGTTCGTTTTAGTCAGGGAATGGATCAGTCAAAACAAAAATTTACTGCCCGGCAATGGCAGGAAACCATCAAAAACCTTGAACAGACACAACAGCTCATCATATACAATCCGTCAGCTATTAGTCCGCAGGAGATAAAAGAGATGAATCAGCTCCTGCTCAGCTCAAAACTCCATCAAATCCTCACCCATGCCAGAGAAGCATCCGAAACAAGAGATTGGCAGCAGGCCAATAAGTACTATAATCATTCTCTAAATTTTATAGCTAAACATCAGGACAATTTTGGTTTGGATATAAGAGGGTCAATTGTACAGATAAAACGAACCATGCTGATGATAGAAATCTCTCGGGAGAACGAGCTTGCTGGTCTTGCTGATCATAAAAATGACCATAACAGTACACTCAAACACTATAGAAATATTTTAGGACTTATTAGATCCAGTCAGTTTAAAGATCAAGAGCAAATAATTGAGATCAGTGAAAACATACAAAAACGACATTTGAATATACAAAAAAAGGTCGATATGGAAGCCAAAATTTCCTGGCTTATGAATAACTTTCAGGAGATATTTAGAAAACATTACCCGGCTTTTGCCGGTTCAATACTCACCAATCCACGGGCAGAATTTATTAAATCTGTTGGCACCAAGACAGTCTTCAACCTAAGTTGTTCCGAAGGTCGTTTATCACGACTTAAGTTGCAGTATGCCTATGATAGACGGACAGGAAAATGGAGTTTATACACAGGTCAGTGATGATGTGAATGGCTAAGTCCACCACCATCTGTTTCCTTTAGTTCTCCCCCCGCCATTTCCAGGGTTTTTTCCAAGGCTGCTTGGGCCTGCTCAAGGGCATTTACCGCCTGTCTTAACTGATCGGCCATGCTGATGTCAACTTTAGTCAACTCTTTTACCCATTGCCTAAACTCTTCTTCATGCTGTTTATTATGATGTATCCAGTGCGGCAGCATGACTTTTATTTTTTCCAATATATTCATATCTTCCATATTCAACTCCTGTTGCCATTATCCTTTTGATGTAATAGAATTTCTCCGCCAAGAAAATCAATTTTTTTGACAAAAACTCCGGTTATGGTCAAAGGATCTTCAAAAAATGTTTTCAGAACAACTCCACCGGCAACGACTTCAAGACCTGTCACCGCCTCCATAACAATCTCTCGACTGCCATCACCTTTGTCAACAACAGCACTTATCTGACACATTGTGGTCTCCCTTGTATTCTTTTAGCCGAATATTTATAGACCTCGTAAACGCTCTATAAAAAGGTCTTGTTTTTTTGACAATTTTCTTTATTGCTTTCCCTGTTCCATGATAATCAAAACCTTTTTATGTCTGAAAATTCTCAATTCTCAATTCTCAATTTACGATGATATCCCTATATCAAAAATCTGAACTCCCCCTTGCCCAGAAGATTATGGAGATGAAGGATACCAGTTAACTGTTTATCTTCTCCAACCACAGCCAGCACAGTGATTTCATATTTCTGCATAATGCTTAAAGCATCAGCAGCAAGAAGGTCGCTGCTGATGGCAACCGGATTACGGGTCATGATATCTTTAAGAGCAATATCATTAATGTTGCCGCCCATAACTATCTTCCTGCGAATATCACCATCTGTGATAATCCCGATCAGATGGCGATCTTCGGTTACCATAACTACACCGATATTTTTATCATGCAAAACCCTGATGGCCGCAAGCAGATTCACCTCGGTCCCCACACAGGGTATATCATCTCCGCTGAGCATAACCTCGCTGACCGCAACTTTGAGCCGCTCCCCAAGGCTACCGCCCGGATGATTACGGCGAAAATCCTCGGTCCTGAACTGTTTGCGTTTTAACAGGACAACAGCTAGGGCATCACCAAGAGCAAGAGTAGCAGTAGTGGAAGTTGTAGGGGCCAGTCCCAGTGGGCATGCCTCCTTTTCTACCTTAACGCTCAAAGTGACAGCAGCAAAATCTGCCAGGGTGGAATTTTCTTTACCGGTCATGGCAATCACAGCCACATTGCGTTTAGCAAGACTTGTCAAAAGAGAGTTCAATTCAGTTGTCTCTCCTGAATAGGAGATAGCAAGGATCACATCGGTGGCGGCAACCATACCAAGATCACCATGCATTGCCTCCACCGGATGGAGAAAAAATGACGGGGTACCGGTTGAATTAAGGGTGGCAGCAATCTTCTGACCGACAAGTCCTGATTTACCCAGACCGGTGACAATCAATCGACTCGGACAGGCCATGATCATATCCACGGCCTTACAGAATGCATCCCCTATCTGCTCACGGACAGCAAGGATTCCCTCTGCCTCAACCTGAAGAACATCCCGAGCCAAGTCAATCGTCATTTAGCCTCCTTTACCGACCTCGTAACCGCCCTGTTTTTTGGACAATTTTCTTGTGCAGCTTTTTCTGTCCCTTGATAATCAAGCCCCTTGTGTGGCTGATAATTCTCAATTCTCAATTTATAATGCCCCCTTTACATCAACAACAACTCTTCCCAGGGCCTGCCCCTTGAGCATATTATCAATTTCATTGTCCAGAGAGGTAAATGAAACCAGTCTGCACATCTCTGACAAGCCAGTAAACTTCCAGGAACCAGCAAGCATTTTCCAGATAGCCTGTCTTCTTGCCATTAAACATTGAGACGAGTCAATACCTGTGAGAGTTATCCCTCTTAAAATAAACGGATACACGCTTACCGGCAGCTTAGCGGATGCAGCATTACCGCAACAAGCTACAGTACCGCCGTATACAACCCCTTTCAGGGCATTGGCAAGGATATTTCCCCCAACTGTATCTATTACTCCTGCCCAGCGTTCTCTGAGTAACATTCTGCTTTGCCCGGCCAGGAACTTTTCTCTTGCCATTACCCTTGCCGCTCCTATGGAAAGAAGAAAATCCATCTGATCGCTTTTACCGGTCATAGCAATCACCTGAAAACCAAGATGAGCAAGAAGACGAATAGCAACACTACCCACTCCGCCGGTGGCACCAGTGACCAGCACTTCTCCGCTTTCAGGTCGCAAGCCTGATTCAATCAGTTTATTCACACATTGAGCTGCCGTAAACCCGGCTGTGCCAAGCTGCATGGCTTCAAACATACTTAAACCCTTGGGCAAAGCCATTACCCAGGTCGCCGGAACAGAAATATATTGAGCAAACCCGCCGGGCGTATTCATGCCAAGATCATAGCCCATACAAAGTACCGGATCTCCAGGAGTGAATTTCGCAACAGTAGAACTGTATACCACCCCGGCAGCATCAATACCGGGCGTATGCGGATATCGTCTTGTCACCCCACGATTACCAGTGGCTGACAGGGCATCCTTATAGTTAAGAGAAGAGTGAGCCACTTCAATAATGACCTCTCCTTCAGGAAGCTCACTTAATCTCTTCTCTTGAATGCCACGATAAAAGCTCTTGTCTTCTTTTTCGGAGACCACCAAAGCCTTGAAGATTAAATCATCCATATTTTATTGTCTCAAAGTCTTGGGTTCAGGGTTTTTGTTTTTTTCTCTGAGCAACAAAGAGCCGGCAGAAATCAAATGAATTCTGCCGGTATCATCAAGAAGTCGATACTGACCATTATGTTCTATCCCTCGACCAACCCCGGCTAACATAGATCCATCGGGAACATGCCAACGGACATCTCTGTTAAATAAGTAATCATGTTTATTCCAGGCTGCCAGTAATTTTCTGCTATTTTTGACCAGTAAATTTACATGTTCAATAAGTGCCTTGACAATCTGGCCAAGTAATTGTTTTAGATTGATCTTCAAGGGATGCAGGTCTTCAAGAAAGGCAAGCTGACCTGCCAGTATTTCCGGGACCTTCATGCTGTTCTTTACATTAATACCTATACCAACAACCACAACCGGAGGGTTTCCCAACTTGAGAGGCAGAGTCTCAGTCAAAATCCCGCCCAGCTTTTTTCCACCAAGATACAGGTCATTTGGCCATTTAAGTAACAAGTCTATACCATACTCTTGCTGAATACAGTTAACACAGGCAATGCCAGTTGCCAGGGTTATAAGAGGAAGCTGTTCAAATATAAGCTTCGGCTTGAGAATAATTGATAAATATAGTCCACCTGCCGGCGAAAAAAAAGATCTATCATATTGTCCTCTCCCACCCGTCTGCTTAAACGCCCAGATCACAGTCCCATGCTCAGCTCCGGAGGCAGCAAGTTCAAGCCCCTTGCTATTGGTTGAATCAATTTGTAAAAATTGTATGATTTGCACAAATGTAACCGTTCACCAGCACCATAAGACAAAAAAAAAGCAAAGACTTCTAAAGTCTTTGCTTTTTACAATTGATAAAAAAAATAAATGATTTCCTAACCGTGAAGTTTATCCTTCCTCATTCTGGATCCG
>CAYRGM010000053.1:0-11251 GCA_964423765.1 uncultured Desulfobulbaceae bacterium | reverse complement strand
CATGTTCTGAAGGCTGTACGCCGTATCACATAGTCGTCATCAATATATCCACATTAGAAGAATTATCGAGCAATTAATTATTTTCCTTGTATTTTATAAAAACTATTGTATTTTGAAAAAATAGTTGTTAACAATAAATAAAGAGTTTTTTATTTTGATGTGATTCCTCCTTATGGTGTCTTTAAAGTTTCTGCTGATTACTTACCATGGAGAATAGGTATGATTTTTTTCGGCAGCCTTCCTGATAATATTACCGAAATAGAGCTTTCTGATATTCTTATGACTGTGGCAGTATGGTTGGGGTAAAGCTCTTCATCAATACTTTTCTGGAAAATTTAAATGGTGTGACTGGATAGTGATAAAAAATGTTTTTTCTGTCCGATGGATATATCGTCCCCTGACTATGTGTGCATATGTTCCTATAGTTATGATTAAATGTATCATTTTTCTTACTCTTGCTGATTTTTTACGGGACATAAGAGGGTAATATAAAGGTTTGTAATACCGAGCCACCTGTACAAGGAGTTTTATGCAGTTTAGTAATTTTGATTTTCACCCGGCCATTGTCGCTGCTATTGAGCAATGTGGCTATAAAGAGCCCACCATAATTCAACAACAGACTATTCCTCATCTTCTGGCGGGCAGTGATCTTCTGGGTCTTGCCCAGACAGGTACCGGAAAAACAGCCGCTTTTGTGCTTCCTGCTCTGCAGAGACTTACCAAGGGCAAACGGAAACGAGTAAGAGTCTTGATTCTTACCCCGACAAGAGAGCTTGCCGAGCAGGTTCATAAAAATATTATTCAAATGGCTGGAAAAACGGGTCTTCGTAGTTGTACAATCTATGGAGGTGTGTCAAAGTTTGGTCAGATTAAGCAGTTGTCTCGCGGGGTTGAGCTGGTTGTAGCCTGTCCCGGGCGTTTACTGGATCATCTCGACAGCGGTACCGTAAACTTATCTGCGGTTGAGACCTTAATTATTGATGAAGCAGATCAGATGTTTGACAAGGGGTTTCTTCCTGATATTCGTCGAATATTAAAAAGGATTCCCCAACAGAGACAGTCCATGGTTTTTTCGGCAACCATGCCAGCCGAGATCAGGAGTTTTGTTAAAGAGATTCTCACCAATCCGGTGAGTGTCCAGGTTGATTATGAAAAGCCTGCGGCAACGATTAGTCATGTTCTCTTTAGGGTGAGTCAGGCACGAAAAACAGCATTGCTGAAAAATTTATTAACTGGTAAGAATATGGCAACTACCTTGGTCTTTACCCGGACCAGGCATAAGGCACAGAATCTTGCCAAACAATTGGGCCATGCCGGGTTTAAGGTGACTTCTCTGCAGGGTAATATGTCACAACAGCAAAGGCAGATTTCCATGGATGGTTTCAGGGCAGGGAAATTTAATATACTTGTCGCAACAGATATTGCCGCCCGTGGTATTGATGTTTCCCGCATATCTCATGTGGTTAACTATGATGTTCCCGATACGGTTGAGGCTTATACTCACCGAACCGGCAGGACCGGCAGGGCAGAGCAAAATGGTGAAGCCTTTACATTTGCAACCATTGATGATGGCAGAATTGTTCAGGTGGTTGAAAGAAGACTTGGTCAGAAAATTCGCAGGGAAACCATCGAGGGCTTTGATTATGGGGTGGAAAAACCCATGAAGTCACCAGGTCGGCGGTCAAGTTCAGAGATGAGACAGGGAAAAAAACCAGATACTCCGTCCTGGAGGCGTAAAGGAAAAGGAAGAACACGGAAGCAGACAGGTGCTGCAAAGTGATAAACCGCAGTCATATTTTATGGCTGCACGCCGGGTTTAAATTAACTTAAATCCGGTTTTTTATAACAATGGTTTTAGAAGAACCGCGTATCAAGGGAGTAAGAAAATGGCAGAGGGAACAGTTAAATGGTTTAATGATTCTAAAGGTTTTGGTTTTATTGAGCAGGATGGTGGTAAAGATGTTTTTGTTCATCATACAGCTATTCAGGCTCAGGGTTTCAAAAGCCTTCAGGAAGGTCAACGGGTAACCTTTGATGTTGTTGATGGTGCAAAAGGTCCTGCCGCAGAGAATGTTGTAGCTCAGTAAAAAACATCTTTAGTAGGCAGGTAATAAAAAACCCCGCATTTTGCGGGGTTTTTTTATGTCTTTATGTTTTGTGCTCAACTTATTTTTAGAAGTCATTATCTTATCCCGCAAGGTTATAAATAAGAGCAAACAAAAAGAGAAAAAAAGTAGCCCAGCCAACCCCTAAGCCCAGGGGACTTATTTTGGGACTCATAATTGGATTTAAAGCCAGCTTGATAATAGATCCCTTAATTTTTTTAACGCTTTTTTGTATGGTAATCCTTGAATCGCTGATTATTTCACAACTCCGCACTGTAGCCCGTCCTCCCATTCGATAAAAATAATCGAAATCAAGTATCAATACATCTTTAGGAGCAAAATATTTCCTGGCCATCATAAATACCAGACCAGAGAAAAGGAAAAGCTGGATAGTACCAATAACTTTATTGGCTGTATAGGCATCATACTTCAGTGCAAAGTCGGCGTAGGGAAGTATCATGTAGAGTAATCTTGGATAAACCCCTATCAGAACACAGATAAAAGCGATCAATCCCATGCTCAGCTGCATATTCCATGGAGATTCTTTGGCTTTTATTTCCTTGTTTTCAGCAAAAAAAGTGTAGTATCCAAGTTTTACAAAGGATAGAAATGTGCCGACCGTAACGAGAATCAATATAAGCTCAAGGGCGGGATTGACCTCTTTTATTGCAGCTAACATAATCATACCCTTGCTTATATACCCGTTAAAGCCTGGAACTCCTGCAATGGAGAGCGAAGCGATCAAAAAGCAGATACAGGTTATCGGCATATATCGGGCTAATCCTCCCAAGTCGGTAATTTTTTTTCTGCCGGTCATATAAATGACAGAACCGATACACATGAAAAGAAGAGATTTATAGAGAATATTATTAAACAGATGGGCTATTGAGCCGTTTATTGCCAATGTCGTGCCTATGCCAATCCCTACAACCATGTAACCTACCTGGCTGATAATATGGTAAGCAAGGAGTTTCCTAGCATTATTTTGTAACAATGCCATGATAACCCCAAATATACACATGGTTATCCCCATATAAATCAGAAAATCCAAACCAGGAAAGTATCTTGCCAGGACATATACCCCTGTTTTAGTGGTATACACACACATAAAAACACTACCGGTGAGAGTGGCACGAGGGTAAGAGTCCGGCAGCCAGGTATGAAAAGGAATAAAGGCGGCATTTAAGCCAAATCCCAACAAGATCAGCCAAAACGCCCAGTTGGCATCCGATGGTATCGTGGTGATGGAGCCCGTTGCTGAGACATGGAGAATAATACCTGCCAGCAAGCAGCAGCCACCCAGCACATGCATCAGTATGTAACGATATCCGGCCTCAAGAGATTCTTTATTTCTGCTGTGCAGGATCAGACAGACCGAGGTGATAGCCATTATCTCCCAGAAAAAGAAAATTGTAAAAAGGTCTCCAGCAAATACCACCCCTAAAGATGAACCAATGTACAAAAATGCTACCACATGCTGCCAGTCATTTTTAATATGCAAAGAATAAATCATGGCGATAAAAGCTATGATCACAAAAATATAGGCAACGCTTAGGCTGAGAGCATCAACTTTAATCAATATAAGCTCATATTCCAGAAACTTATAGGTCAACATAAAGCCCGGTTCCAATTGCAAGATACTAAGGAGGGCAAGCATGGGCAGCAAAAGCAGATAGATTTGCTTCAGGAATCTTGGCTTAATGAGCGGAATGAGAAATGCTCCCAATAAAAATATAAAAGCTGGGGGAACTGAATTAATCATAAAAGCTTTCCTTTCTCTGGGCAACGAAAGACACTATTTTTTTGGCTCCTATGAATATAAGGGGGCAAATAATGCCAAAAATTACATTGACAGATGGTATTTTATGCCAAAAAAAATTATCATAGGGTTGCGTTAGGGGTAAGCCGATGACAACACTTAAGCCAAGTACGATAAAAAAATATATTTTAAGTTTTTTTTGCATTTCTATAGACCTCGTAAACGCCCTCTAAAAACACTCTATTGGGGGGACAATTTTCTTGTGCAGCTTTCCCTGCCCCCTGATAATCAAGCCCCTTGTGTGATCGATAATTATCAATTATCAATTCTCAATTATCATTTCACCCCTGCTCCCAAAATATTCACGGTTGCCATTCTGGCAAGGTCAAAGGTGTTAACAAATGCATTGGGTGAAAAACATAGTAATACTGTAATACTGACAGCTATCAGGATGGGAGCAAGCATGGTCATGGGTGCTTCATCAAAATGGGGCAACACATCTGATTTTGCTTCTTTAAAAAAAGCATTGTAAACTACCGGGGCAAAGAAGGCGATATCGAGCATGCTGCTGGCTAATAATATACCAAGAAAAAAGAGGTGTTGTGACTCTAATATCCCCAGGCATAAAAACCATTTACTTATAAAGCCTGAGGCTGGAGGAATACCTGCCAGACCAAAAGAGGCGATGGCAAATGCCAGAAAAGTAAGGGGCATCTGTTTGCCCAGCCCATCCAATTCACTGATATTTTTCTTTCTGGTTTTTACATATACCGCACCGGCAACAAAGAACAGGGTAATCTTCATAAATCCGTGATTCATCAGAAGAAGCATCCCGCCCGTTATGGAATCTTTAGTCAGCAGGGCCGCACCAAGGATAATAATTGCCAGGTTGTTTATGGTTGAAAAGGCAATCCTCTGTTTAAAATTATCCGAGGTAAAGGCAACCATGGCCGAGACAATAATGGTAAATGATACAACATAGGCTAAAATTAATCCCAGTCCTAGGTCATTGAGAAGCGTGGGGCCAAACACATACAGGATAATTTGCAGACAACCAAACACTCCAGCCTTAACAACCGCTACCGCATGGAGAAGACCACTGACCGGGGTTGGTGCAACCATTGAGGCCGGCAACCATTCATGAAAGGGCATGATGCCGGCTTTTACGCCAAATGATGCGATGAGCAGAAAAAACAGAAAGTACATCATCGCATCACTGCCATGACCAGCTAAAAAACCGCCGGGAATAAAGTCAAGAGTCCCGGTCATATGATAAATCATGATCATAGCAAAGAGTATGACTACCCCTGCTATTAATGTATAAACGAGGTATTTTCTGCTGCCCCTGAAGGCTTCTTCTGTTTCTTCGTGCATGACCAGCGGGTAAGTGGCTACGGTCAGGATTTCGTAGAAGATAAAAAAGGTAAGCAGATTGGCCGAAAAGGCGATACCCATGGTTGCTGATAGACAGATTGCAAAACAGAAGAAATATCGTGTTTGGGCATGTTCTTTTAAGCCTCTCATGTACCCTATTGAATAAAAAGAGGTACAAATCCAGAGCGTGGCGGATAAAAGGGCAAATATCATGCCAAAAGGACCCACCTTGAACTGGAGGGCCAGGCCAGGTGCCAGCTCAATGAGGGTATACTCAACAGTCTTTCCCTCAAGGATTATAGGAACCAATGACAGAACAAGGGCAAACTTGATCACTGCCGCAACAATTGTCCAGGTTTCCCTTAAGTTTTTTAGCCTTTCTCCTGTTGCAAGAATAAGCCCCCCCCCTACTGCAGAAACAAGAACAGTCAGTAGCGGTGTAATTGAGGTGACAACTTCCATCAAATCTCCTTTTCCTCCAAACCTATGCCACTGATGAATGCTTACTTGCCAAATTATTAAAATCCCACAGGAACAGCATGCTGAATGATAGATTCTATAATCTTGCCGCTAAATGGACCAAGCAATAATATCCCAGCTGCCAGAATAAGTATCGGAATCAACATGCTAAGCGGAGCCTCGTCCATGACAACTGTCTCATGAGTATCATGACCAACCACAGCACCAGCCTGAGTACAGGAAGAACCATGCTCTTCGCCATGCTCTTCACGCATATTAAAATATACAGTCTCGATAATCCTGAAAAACAAAACAGCATTTATTAAGCCGCCGATCATGAGGGCAACTGTAAATACCCATTGTTGAGCATAAATTGTACCTAAAAATAAGTACCACTTACTAAAAAAACCAGCTGTAGGTGGCAGACCAACCAGAGAGATAGCGGCTACAACAAAGGCCCCCATGGTAAAGGGCATCTTTTTATTTAAATGCGGTATCTGACTAATATCTTTGTTGTTTGTTTTGTAAGCTATCGCAGCGACTATCAAAAACATACATGCCATCATGAATGCATCATTCATGATATGCAAAATAGCCCCGGTGAGACCAGCACGGTTGCCCAGACTTATCCCCATGACGATATATCCCACTTCCACTACAAGTATATAAGAAAGCATCGTCTTTAAGTCTTTCTGGGCAAGTGCCCAGAGACCACCTGCTATGATAGCGGCAACAGACAGCCACCCCAAAATGGTAAATATTGGTAGAACATCTAAGGAAAAATCAGGAGGAAACAGCGTGAACATTATCCTGATCAATACATAGGCTGATACCTTGGTCATTAATGAGGCAATGAGAGGACTCACCGCATCGGGTGCGGTGGAATAGGAGTCAGGCATCCAGGCATGCAGGGGGAACAGCCCGGCTTTGATAGCTATACCAACAGTAAACAAGGCACAGGCAACCAGAATAACACTGGATTCCTGCAGGTAGGGAATTATAGTGGCGAGATCAGCAATGTTCAGTGAACCTGTGGATATATAAACAAATCCAACCCCTAATAGATAGAAACTGGCTCCAATGGTACCAAGAATAAGGTAATTAAAGGCGGCCACTGGTGCTTCTTTTTTGCGTCCACAAGCTATCAGGGCGTAGCAGGCAATAGAGGAAATCTCAAAAAAAACAAAGATATTAAATAAATCCCCTGAGATTACAATTCCCAGCAGACCGGCAACAAGAAGCAAAAAAAGGCTGTAAAAGGCCGGATCTTTCCCGGGCAGTTCATGGTCAACACTTCTTTTTGACGCTATAACTGTTATAAAACTGATAAAAGATACAACTATGAGCATGAAGCCGCTTAAATAATCGACAACATATTCTATACCCCATGGAGGCGGCCAACCTGCCAGCCAGTAACTGATTGTGCCGTTGAGCATTACTTCCTGCATTACTAAGATAGAGAGCAGGGAGCAGATGGCAAGAGTGACAACCGAGAGTATATAACAACAGGTTCTATTGAACCAGCCTGCTATAAAAACAACAATGGAAGCCAGGAGAGGGATAACAACGATTAAGACAGGAAATTGTGTGCTCAATTTTATTTTTAATCTTTTAAGAGTTTATAGAGATATCTTCTTGTCTTAATCTTATGATCTCATCTTCTTCAATGGTCTTGTATCGTTGAAAAATCATAATCAATAATGCCATTGCCATCCCAAATATTGCAACCATGACAACAATGGCAGTAAGCATAAGTGCATGGGGAAGAGGGTTGACATATTGCATGGCATCAACAGTGCCGGGGACTACATGACCACGCAATCCTGGATCTCCTATAAGTATAGGGACAGTGGCTCCTTTTTTCATGCTGGTGGCGATAAAAAATAAAATAATAGCAGTTTGAAAAATATGCATGCCAACAACTTTTTTTGCCAGGTTGTTTTTGACGATCATTGCATAAAGACCTATCATCATCAAGACGATATAGAACCAATAGGCATATTTACCAAGTATGAATTCCATTTATGATAATCTCCCTTCATGTTCACCCTTTGACAGGAGGTCAAGGAAGATGGAAAATAAGCAGGCTGCAACACTGATTTGCACTCCGATTTCAATCCCAAGGATCCCATATGCCCTTGCTTGTGCGGGGGGCAGCGGTAAGATATGTACAAGGCTGCTGTAGTCTAAAAAATTATATCCCAGGAAAATACATAACATGCCTATCCCGGCAAATATGCCGGCTCCCATACCTACGCATATGATTATCCATGTTTCTGTGACGCGTCTTTTTGCCTCTTTTATGTCAAAGGCAATAACCAGAAGCATTAAACTTGCAGCAAAGAGAAGCCCCCCCTGAAAGCCTCCTCCAGGGCTGTAATGACCAAGAAACAATACATACATACCAAATGTTTGGATAAACGGGATAAGAAGTCTGGAGGTAGTTTCAACAATCAGATTGTCATATTTATCTATCATCTTTATCTGTATTGCCTTTTTCTTAACATCAACATACAGCCTACTGCGGCAGCAAAAACAACAAACACCTCTCCCATGGTATCAAGACTTCTGTAATCACCAAGTATCGCTGTAACCAGGTTGGGAGTATAAGTTTCCTCATCCGCTTTTTCTATGTACCTCGGAGAAACATGCGTACTTGCAGGAGAGTAAGGGTCAGCCAGAACCGGCATTTCAAGGGTAGCATACCCTAAAATGAGTCCTGTCGCGATAACGAGACATAGAGCTATTGCTTTCAATCTTTTGTCCTCCTTCTGGTGTGGTATATCGCCGCAATAAAAAATAGAGTGCTGGCACCAGCCCCAACGGTTGCCTCTGTAAAGGCGACATCAACAGCTCCCATGCCGGCAATTGCCATGGCGACGAGAAAACTATAGGCCCCAAGGATCATTGCCGAGCTGAACAAATCTCTTACATGAATTGCCGAGATCGCACAAATTACGGTAAGTGTAAGCAATAATAAATCGAGATGCCAGATCATTTTGAATCCTCCTTGGTCCATGGCACAACTCCTGAGGCTAATCCGGCCTTGAAGATTGCATGGGTTGCTGTGGGATTGGATAAAAAGACAAATACTGTGATAAATATAATTTTGATAAATGTTAAGGCATTTGCCAGGCTTAAACCATCTATGCCACCATGGAACAGGTGGTAAAAAGCAGCCCCCAGAAGTATCAAAAGAATGCCCAGGGTATCACTCTTGCTGGTGGCATGCATTCGGGTGTAAAAGTCAGGGAATCGTAAAAGCCCTATACTGGCTGCAAAAGAGAAAAAAAGTCCGGATCCAATCAATATAACAGTTACGGCAGCTATTAAGATTGTGGCTATATTTTCCATTTAAGAAACCTCTTTTGTCTCTTTTCTTTTTTGCAAAAGCTCCATATCCATTACCATTTTTTTACGGATCATGAAAAATTTTGCAGCACAAAGAGTAGCAATAAAGTTTAACAAAGCATAAGCCAAGGCAATATCCACAAACATTTCAACCCTGCCATAGATCATCCCGATAAGGATAAGCATTGCCGTGGCTTTAATGCCGATGGAGCCAATAGATACTATCCGGTCCGCAATAGTAGGACCAAAGACTACTCGATAAAGACAAAGAAAAATAAAAAAGCCCAGGAGTAGGCTGCTGATTAAAAAGAAAACATCCATTGTTTATTCCTCAGAAAAAACATACAGAATCTTTTTCTCCATCTCTTGAGAGAGCAAATCATCTACAGCAGGCTGCCAAAGAGCATGGATAAGGAACTCGTTATCTTTGATACCGGCTGTTATGGTACCAGGAGTAAGGGTAATGGAGTTTGCAAATGTAACTTTTGCAATATCTGATTTTAAATTTACTTTAATTTTGATGAATTGAGGGTCAAATAATTCTGACATTCTCGGGCTTAAGGCAAGACGGGCTACCTGCCAGTTGGCAAGTATAATTTGGTATATTAGCCAGGGTATATACATTATAAAACGAATAGCTTCTTTTCCCCTTCCTTCTCTACTCTCCTTAAACAATAAATCGCCGGATATAACTGTAACGATCAGGCTTGAAATAATGCCGAGTATGATATGAAGCAGGTCAAATCTGCCTGCCATCACCATCCAGAACACAAAAAGAATAATAAAAGTGGCTACTGATCGCATAATATACCTTTTATCTAAAGGGCTACCTTGAAAAATTGCCTTTTCGCCCAAACTCCATTGTTGCAAGAAAAATTTTATCCTCGGAATATTAACTATATGCCTGCGGTAAAATTTTTCTTGCACCTCGATTTTGAACGAAAATTCTAATTTTTCAAGGCACCCTAAAGGTTATGGATTATTTTCTATTTTTTTGCTGGTACATTCTGATTTTTTTCTTTCTGTGGTGGGGGAATCTGTTCAGCTTCTGGGAGTCCCAGACCAAGGCGGAGTTTGTTTTCTATTTCAATGAGCATTTCCGGGTGTTCTTTGAGAAATTTCTTGGCATTTTCCCGACCCTGCCCGATGCGTTCGTCCTGATACGAATACCAGGCCCCACTTTTATCAACTATATTGCTTTCGACACCTAAGTCAAGTATATCACCTGTTTTTGAAATCCCCTCCCCATAAACCATATCAAACTCAGCCTGACGAAACGGAGGTGCCACTTTATTTTTCACTACCTTGACCTTGGTTCGATTACCGACCACCTCCTGACCATCCTTGATCTGGGTCATACGACGAATATCAATACGAAGAGACGAATAAAATTTTAAGGCGTTACCGCCAGGCGTGGTCTCCGGGTTACCAAACATAACTCCTATTTTCATGCGAATCTGGTTGATGAAAATCAGGACGGTGTTGGTTCGATTAAGTACCCCAGCGAACTTGCGCATGGCATGGGACATCAGCCGGGCCTGGAGACCGACATGATGATCACCGACATTGCCGTCAATTTCAGCTTTTGGCACCAGGGCAGCTACCGAGTCAATAACGATAACATCTATGCCGCCGCTGCGCATGAGGATTTCGGTTATCTCCAGAGCCTGTTCGCCAAAGTCAGGCTGCGAGACCAGCAGATTATCCACATCAACCCCCAACCGCTCGGCATAAGATGTGTCAAGCGCGTGTTCAGCATCGATAAAAGCAGCATTTCCACCTCTTTTCTGGGCCTCGGCAATGACATGAAGTGCCAATGTTGTCTTACCTGATGATTCAGGACCGTAAATTTCTGTTACCCGTCCTCGCGGGCAACCTCCCACCCCAAGAGCCAGGTCAATGGACAGTATCCCGGTGGGGATAACTGGGATATTTTCCCGGTCATCGGAGCCAAGACGCATGATTGATCCCTTACCAAATTGTCTGTGTATTTGGATGATTGCGTTGTCAACGCTTTTGAGGCGGCTATCTGTTTCTGTTGTTGCCATCTGTTCTCCCTGATATTCTATTTTAATTGATAATTGAGAATTGAGAATTCTCGACTATAAATGTCGCTGATTTTTTCGGGGTCTGCAATGACCTGTTTTTTTATGACAGACTTTCAATAGTAAGATACTAAATCCTAAATTATCAATTATCAATT
>CAYRGM010000052.1:0-11505 GCA_964423765.1 uncultured Desulfobulbaceae bacterium | reverse complement strand
GGGCGGAGAGGTAAGCGAGGAACGAGACTCCGTGGAGTGCAGCTGAATAGTTACCACACAACAATTATACCCTGCCCATGCTGCAAAGACCATCTTTTTTCATGCTCCCTAAGAAAACCCTTGACAGCAGTAACCTGTTCAACTATTAAGGTAGCTATTCAGCTTAAATGGAAATAACAGGTTAACAAAAAAATAATTTTAGAGTATAGTGAGATTATCATGGTCAAAAAAAAGCAATTAAGTGCCAGTTTAGAGGATTATCTTGAAGCGATTTACCTGATAACCAGGCAACATGAAGTTGCCCGCTCCAAGGAAATCATGAAGAAGATGAAGGTCTCCGGACCGTCAGTTACCGAGGCATTACAGGTATTAGCTAATAAAGGGCTGGTAAATTATCAGCCCTATGAGGCGATAACCCTGACCACTCAAGGAAAAGAAGTGGCAAAAGACATACTTCATCGCCACGAGACGCTTCGCGATTTTTTCATAGAGGTGCTGGGTATTGACCGGAAAATTGCAGATGCAGGTGCCTGCAAGATGGAACATGCAGCCTCTGACAATATTATTGAACGGATGATTCTATATGCCCGTTATTTAAAGGAAGGATGCCAGCATCATGACTGTGCCGGCATTGACCACTTCCAGGAATATTTACAGAAAACAACACCATAAGCATACAAACTATGAATGCAGCCATTAGCAATCAATTTGTTCCTCTATATACAAATTATACAAATGTAGCACCGTTACAACCAGTTGCCCGATCCGCTCCCATACCGGTTCGGCAATCCCTCCGGACAGGCACCCTGATCACAACTATAACCATTGCCAGTGCCCTTGGAATTGGTTCTAATATGGTTGCGGTCAAAAACGGCGATATGACTATTTCTCAGGCTGTACTCAACGGTACGGTCAAGGGGACTGCCGCCACTGTTATCCTCAATGCCACAGCACGAAAGACTGCCCTTCAGGTCATCACGGCCGCCGGAGTGCTTGCCGGTGCCGGTTTTCTGATCGAGATGGCCCTGAAAAAAGACAACAAGCCTCCCCATGCCGTCTCCATGGTATAAGGAATTATGACCATCTCCTTACCACTATCTGTTGCAATTGCCCATGAATTAGAGAAACGCATTCGTCTAAACAGCCGGGCAATCAGACAAAGAATTCTTGACCCCGACTATTTAGAAGCAATAATAGAGACCATTCCCGGAGTTGAATCGGTCAGAATCAACTCTCAGGCAGGTTCAGTGGTAATCCATTATAATGGAGCCGGAGCCACCCGTGAAGCTATTATCAATAGTCTAACCGATCTGCCCTCTGAAGTATTAAACGGCAACGGCAAGATTAAGACTCTCAATTCCATCCTCCCCCTGATCTTTAAGGGATTACTTGCCCTCTCTGTGCTTGTTTTACCACCTCTTTTGCGGGTTCCTCTTGCCTTTGTCATGTCTGCTCCGGTTATTGCAGATGGCATCATCACTCTCTGGAAACGGGGAATCAAGGTGGAAGTCTTAGATGGAGCAGCGGTACTCTTTAGTCTTGCCCGTCAGGACTATTTCACTGCCACCTCCATTGTATTTCTTCTATCGGTTGGAGAATACCTTGAAGAGTTAAGCGAAAATAGAACCACTGGTCTGCTCAAGAGTCTCCTCAAACCGCAGGTGGACAAGATATGGATTGAAGTTAATTCTCAGGAACTGGAAATACCCATTGACCAGGCAAGAATTGGAGATATGATCATTTGCGGGCCCGGAGAACTTATCCCCTTAGACGGGGTGGTGGTCAAAGGTGAGGCTTTATTGAATACCAGTTCCATTACCGGTGAATCAATGCCTGTCCATGCCGAGCCGGGTGTAGAGGTATTATCAGGGGCAGTGATAGAAGAAGGACGAATCGTTTTCAAGGCCAACCGGGTAGGAGCCGATACCTCCATGGCCCGGATATCAACCTTCCTTGAAAACTCTCTTCGCTATGAGTCCGAATCCCAGAAAAAAAGCGATGAACTTGCCGATAAATTAGTACCGATAACCTTTGGTCTTGGCCTTGGTCTGCTGGCAGCAACAGGAGACCTTACCAAAGCGGCCGCAGTTCTTACGGTTGATTACTCATGTGCCATCAAGCTGGCTAATCCAGTTGCCGTCAGGGTCGCCATGTTCACTGCCGCAAACCAGGGAGTACTGTTAAAAGGTTCCCAGGCCATGGACGGTCTGGCCAGGGTTGACACCCTGGTCTTTGATAAAACCGGAACCCTGACCAAAGGTCAGTTGCAAGTTACCGATATTCACGGTCTTTCCCCATATAGTGATGATCAACTATTAACCATTGCCGCCGCTGCCGAAGAACATTATGCACACCCGGTGGCAACAGCCGTGGTGGCAGCAGCAAAGGAACAGGGCTTAAAAATTCCTGCGAGCAGCCAGGTTGACTTTATTGTCGCCCATGGAGTCTCTGCCTATATTGACGGGAAGAATGTCATGGTCGGTAGCCGTCATTTTATTGAAGACGATGAACAGATCGACTGCTCAGCGGTGGATGATTCGGTGACAACCCTGCAAGAGAACGGGAAATCCATCCTTTATGTGGCCTGTGAAGAAAAACTGGTCGGGATTATTGGTCTCCGGGATGAATTAAGGCCAGAGGCAGAAGAAGTATTGGTGGCATTGAAAGCAACCGGAATTAAAAAAATAATCATTTTGACCGGTGATGCCAAACTAACAGCCAAAGCCCTGGCTGCTAAGCTTCCTGCTGTTGATGAAGTACACTGGGAGTTGAAACCTGAAGACAAGGCACGGATTGTCACTGAACTGCAAAAAAAAGGACATCGGGTAGGTTTCACTGGAGATGGAGTAAACGATGCACCTGCCTTGATTTCAGCAGATATCGGCATCAGCCTGCCGGATGGTGCCGACCTTGCCAAGGAATCCGCCGAAATAATTTTGCTTAATGATGATCTTCACTGCCTGCTGACCGGTCGCCTGATTGCCCTGCACAGCCAACAGACCATTAAACATTCTTTTGCAGCAGCAGTCGGGTTGAACTCAGTCTTTCTCCTGCTTGCCAGTTTTGGGATGATTCAACCAGTTACAGCCGCCCTGCTCCATAATGCAAGTACGGTTTCCATTCTTGGTTATGCTGCGATTCGCGGCAAGAATATCCCTGAACAGAAAGCAAAAATCAAAACCAATAAGGAGGGGTAAATAAAAAATGTATTCGACACTGATAGATGCCCCTGCTCATACTGATCTTGTCATCCTTGAGATAACCCGTCCGGAACTTGCACTCTGGTTGCAACGGCTGGGACTTTTCACCGGCAGTCATATCATTCGCCATGATGAAGAAATAAATTATTATCCTGTCCGGGTACGGGGAAAACAGCAAGATGTAATTATCCCGGCCGCTCTGGCCCTTAACATTATTGTTCACACCGAAAACGGAGAAAGAAAACCCCTGCTGGAAATGCAGAAAAAAGAAAGGGGACATATTGAAACCATGTCCTTTAGCCATGGCTGTATCAATGCCATGACCCGCCTCGGTATAAGAGAAAACACGGATATAGTTTTCATCCGGGCTCTGCCCCATATGGACTACATTACCCTTATTGACAACCGGGAACGAACCAGATTGTCAGAAGGAGAGGCCGCAAGAATCTGGGGGAAATGTCAGGGAGAACCAGAAGAAACACAGTTTTATTTTGCCAAACGCAAGGAAAAATTTTCTGTGCATGAAATAATCGGCGATCAAACCATGCAGAAGCACCTGGAAACCCACGGAGTACAGCCCGGCTCTACTCTGATCCTGGAACAAATAGAACAGACCCAGGAACTGCATAAACCTGGGATGGAGCCGGTAACCATTACCAGTCACGGCGGTTTACGGCTGTACTTGACCCCGGTTCAGGCCAAACAGATTCTGGTTAAAAGTGTTGTCCGGGACAGTCAAAACCATCCCGGACAACAGGATGAGAACAGCCTTGAATTTTAAAACATAAATGATCAAACTCAAGCCTTATCAGTCACCTCATCCTGAGCTTGATCCCACATGGTGAAATATTTATCCTTTGCGGATGAAAGAGACTCGTCAACCCTTATCTTTGTCTTATAGGCCGTCTTCATGGTGCTTTTTAATACCCGATCAACCAGGCTACCGCTTTCAAGCTGATCATCACTCTTTTGACCGGCCTTTTTACCAGCTTTATAGGTCAAATAGCCGGCAGCACCAAGCACTGCCCAGCCCAGGGGATTCGTGGTCAACAAGGGTAGAAAAACAAATGGATTTGCCATTAGTTGCCTCCTTTAAGGTCTTTTGTTGCTTTTTTAACTTCTATAGTATTTTGTTTTTTTGTCTGAACGGGAGCAGCAATAATTTGCAATGCCGCAGCTTCTTCTTCGCCTTTTCTCTTACCTCTTTTATAAAGAGCATACCCGCCCAGGCCAAGAATCAGCCAGCCAATTGGTGTTGTTGTTAATGGAATGTAAATCATGTTTAACCTCCTTCTTAGTAAAGTAAAGAATAAGTAACTATTCAGTGGCACTCCATCTTCATCCATTTCGGAGTCTCGTTTCTCGCTGAATAGTTACAAGAATAATTGTAATAACCAGCCTTGGGGCTAACTATGAAAACAGCAAGGCAGGTAAGCGAGTACAGCGAAACTCCGATAATTTTCTGGTTTTTGTTTTCTGATAAAACGAATCTCTGATGTTACCTAAAGTATAAGGCAACATTTTAAGGCTGTCAACTATTTAAAATTATTTAACTTCTGTTTTATATAAGCAATTAGATTACAATTGCCTAAGATTAACGGAGTTGATTAAACAACAATATAGTTTTTCAGCAGCAAGGCTTAAACCTGAGTTGAACGATTTTTTATCTTGATCTGCACCAGGTAAGCGAGTGCAACGAGACTCCGATCTCTTGCACGCCAAGGCTTTTAAGAAAATCCTCAACAGACCAACGGGTATGCCTGCGGTTTTCTTAGAAGCTTTGACACACAGCAGTGCAACGGCGAGATATCAGCAGATATCGTAACTTCTCAATAAGTCTGGGCAGCGATCAATATAAGTTAAGCACAAGGTGATTCGGAGGCGGGACTTTAGTCCCGCTAACCTGACTAAAGCAGGTGACGGGGCTAAAGCCCCGTTTCCAATATGCTGTTAAGGTAATTTGTCAAAACCATAGACTGTACCTACTTATTGAAAAGTTACCAGATATCTTCGTCATAAAATTGCTCAATTCAGGTTAAACCTAATGAATAAGATGATCTCAGAAAATCAACCACAAATTACCAAGACATTGCTGAAAGCAATGGGCATCAGAATCAAACAGGCCATGTCCGGCCGGATGCGAATCAAAGTCAAAAGCCTCCACCACAAGAAACAACCATCAATGTGGATGGGAGAACACTTAAAAAAAATAGACGGAGTGAATAAGGTCGAGACAAGACCGGTTATCGGCTCGATCATCATCTTTTTCAACCCCGAACAAACCACAATCAGGAGCTTACTTGCTGAGGTTATTGAGCAAATTCTCCACCCATCAGCATATCCAGAACCACCGAAACTATCAGCCAATAACGGCATGACCTGTGATTGCCCAACAGAGATATCGTGGCCCAAAAAAAAGTGGAGGGTGGTCTGGTTGAGTGGATTCATGCTTTATGCAGCCGTCCGTATGTTTATTTTTAAACTTCCTCTTCTCCAGAGTCCTTTCAGCCTGCTTGGGATCATTGCCTTATTAGGTACAGCTCCCTTGGTCCGGGAAAGCTTAAAAGAATTGTTCACAGAAGACACAATAACCGTCAAACCATTTCTTGCCGCCGGCAGTCTGGTCACAATTGCCATGGGTCAGGCCTTTTCCGCCTTACAGATCATCTGGATATATAATGTTGCTGAGCTAACAGAAAACTATGTCGCCAGGCGTTCCCACCAGGCCATCCGTAACATCCTTGAAGTTGCCCCAGCCCACGCTTTTGTCATGGTAGACGGTATGGAGGTGGAAACCAAGGTATCTGATATCCGTCCCGGTGATATTGTTGCTGTCCACACAGGTGAAAAGATTCCAGTGGATGGAGTGGTACAGGACGGCGAGGCTCTCGTGGATGAGGCCAGCATCAATGGTCGTTCCGAGGCAGTCCTGCATCAACGGGGAGACAGTGTTTACGCCGGAACCATCCTGAGCCAGGGTATTTTATTTATTAGAACCGAAAAGACCGGTGAAGATACATACCTTGCCCATATCGTGCAGATGGTGGAAGACTCCATGGCCAACAAGGCTCCGATGGAGCAGAAAGCTGATCAGTTGGCAAAAAGATTAATGAAAATCGGTCTGGCCGCCACAGCCCTTACCCTGCTCCTGACCCTTGACCCCATGCGGGCCTTGACCGTAATGCTGGTCATGTCCTGCCCCTGTGCCACAGTATTAGCCGCATCTTCTGCGGTTACGGCATCGGTGGCAAACGCAGCCAAAGATTCCATCCTGATCAAAGGCGGTCTTTACCTCGAAATCATTGGTAAAGCAGATGTATACTGCTTTGACAAGACCGGAACCCTGACCATGGAGATGCCGGAGATTATCTCTATTACCGGTAGAACACCTTCGCTTACCGAAGACAAAATACTCTCCATGGCCGCCACGGCAGAGTCCCATAATCAGCACCCCATGGCCAAGGCGATTCTTGCTGAGGCCGCGGCAAGGAATCTAACCCCGGAGCCACACGCCGTCTGTGAATTCAAAGCCGGTCGCGGGGTACTTTGCACAGTTGGCGGAGAAGCAACTATTCTGGTCGGCAATAACCAGTTCATGGCGGAACATGAAGTTGATATAAGTTGGTTTGACAAAAAGGCAAAAATCCAAAAGGATATGGGTAATACTGTTGTTTATGTGGCAAAAAATGGTAAAATTCAAGGGCTCCTTGGGGTTGCCAATCCGGTTCGCCCAGAAGCTGTACAAATACTTGATTATCTAAAAAACGATGGGGTTGAAAAAATGTATCTCGTTACCGGAGATACTGAAGATGTCGCCATGACATTAATGAATGTCTTTCCCTTTGATGATTGCCGGGCCAGTCTGATGCCAGAAGAAAAGGCAGCCTGGGTGGATGAACTTAAAAAGCACAACTCTGTAGTCATGGTTGGTGACGGGGTCAATGATGCCTTAGCTCTTGCCCACGCCGATATCGGCATCGCCATGGGAGCCGGCGGGGCTGAGGTGGCCCTGGAAGCAGCCGACATTGCTCTGGCTGACTCCAATCTGGAAGGACTCATGAAGGTACGAAACCTGAGCCACCAGACCATGCGGGTCATTGACCAAAATCACTATATGGCGGTTTCCACGGATCTCATCGGCACCGCTCTTGCCATGCTTGGTCTCTTGTCACCAATAATGGCAGGAATGATTCATATTCTTCATACCGGGGGGATTTTGCTTAATTCCAGTCGCCTGCTTTCATGGCAGCCGCCGGTGGAGCCGATGGGATTCTGCCGGGGTTGCTTACTGACATGCAAATATAGTAAAGGTAAATGCAAGCATAAAACCTGTTGATTGCGATTTCGGATTTGCCCTGTACCTCCAAAATAAGCATTATACGGTAACAGCTACAACCTGCCGGCGGCAGGTGACTTGGTCATTTAAGTAGGATAAGAGAAACGCGGCGATATGGACAAGGTCGAGGACCGTCCACTTTGTCCATATCGTCCCCTAAGTCCAAATAAAAGTTCAGTCACCCCCCCCCTTGAAGCCTCGCTGTACTCGCTTACTTTCATGCTGATGTTCAGAGAAAACAAAAAAAGACAACCAGATGAACTTTTTACTGACAGAGCAAAACAGCCGACTTAATTTCATCGCCTATGCCCCTATGCATAAATTTGCAGGCTGGGCAAATGGAGGATTAAGGGGTAGCATAGACATTGATTTTGACAGCTTAACCCTTACCAGCATTCAAGTTGTACTGGACACTTCTTTTTTTGATACCGGAGATAACATTAAAAACAAGGAGATCGTTGATTTTTTTTCCCTTGACAAATACCCTGAAGCCAGTTTCATAATGACTCAATGTCAAAATTTCAGTAAAGTACAGAATAATCGTTACCACCTTACTGTTCTTGGAATTCTTGAATTTTCAGCAATCAGCAGACAGCTACCCATAACCTGCATACTCAACAAGGATGGCGAACGACTTCACCTTGATCTTCAGTTTAAATGGTCATTCAAAGCCTATGGCTTAAAAGCCCCCACTCTGCTCTTCTTGAAGGTCAGAGATATCGTTGATATCAAGGCGCATCTTGAATTTACGCTTGAGAATTCAGACAAATAATAACAACAAAAAACTCAACCCTTAAAATAGACATCGTAAAATAAGCAGACAACCGTAGAGACGGGTTTTAAGCCCGTCTCCTCCCGAGACCAACCATCAGCCATGTCGATGCCACCATGAAGACGGGTTGCAAACCCGTCTCTACCAAATCCAGCAGTTTAAGAGAACGGCAGATGAAACTGGTGAAGCAGGGAAGAAAATTGTCCAAAAACAGGGCATTTTTATAGGGCGTTTACTATGTTTGTAACCGGGAACTCCTAACCAAGAACCTACAATCATGACTGAGTTAAACATGGAAAAGATTATAGATGATTTCCTTGATCATGTTCGTTACCTGAGAGTCAAACATCATGTCCCGGGAAGAATCAGGGTCAAGGCCAACCTGAACGGGGTCAAGAAACTGGTTAGTGTCGGCAGTACGGCTATTGAAGAAACAATCGCGGCAATTCCCGGTATTATTGATTACCGGGTAAACAAAAAGGCATTCTCAGTAATTATTGACTATAATCCAGAAGTGCTGCCTTTTGACTTATGGGAAGACATCGGCAAGCTCGGTGAATATCCATTATACAAAGAGCAAATCAGGCAACAGCTTCTTGATATTTTGAATAACAATCCGGGGAATTAATCATGGAAGAACAAAAAATCAAGCCAGTCGACGGCGAACCGGTAACCGAAACCTCCGCTCCCGTTTCCCTCCATAACCCCACAGGCACAACAACCAGCAGCCAGGTCTCTACCGATCAAGAAATAACAGCTAAAACAGCTGAGCCACGGCAGTCTTCGTCAGAACAAAATCCACCAACTGGTACTGCCCCTGAAAAAAATACTGCCCACAATGAGACAGAAACGATAATTCAACAACAATTTACTCAACCACAACAGACACAACAAACTTATCAGTTGCCACCAGGATACGCTGTTGATCCGGTCACAGGACAAGTCTTTTTTATCGGTCAGAGCGGTCAACAACCAATGCAGCCCGGTTATGTCCAACCCGGTGTTGTCTATACGCAGCCCCCACAACAGCCTTCACCTGAACAGATTGCAGAACAGCAGGCAACCGCCCAACAACAATATGGACAGGTAATAAACACGGTTGAACAATTCCTTGAAGGTGAGGCAACAGTGGCCGATGTGGTAAAAACTCTCTATATCAACACCAGCCGGGACGATCAACTATGGAAGGGAGTAATCATTGGTGCAGCGGCGGCAGTTCTTCTGACCAGCGAGCCGGTGCGGGAGGTCATGGGGAAAACCCTTGGCGGTGTTTTCCCTGGTCTAAAGACTAAAAAATAATGTAACCGTTCACCACAACAAACAACATAAAGGAGAACCAAACAATGGCCGAACAAACAACTCAACAACCACAAATGTTTTATCAGCAACAACCCGCAACCCCCGTTTATCAGCAGCCTGCTCAGTTGGCATACCCCGCTGCCCCGACCACTTCCACTCTTGGACTTGATATTCAGAATTCCCAGTTCTGGAAAGGTGCTTTATTAGGAGCCGCCGTCGCCCTCTTGGTGACCAATGAAACTGTACAGAAAGGGGTCGTCAAAACTGTCTCCAAACTTACCCTTGCAGCTCAGTGTGGAATAGAAGAGATTAAGGAAAAATTTGAAGATGCTAAGGCAGAAGCCCATGCAGAAACAGGGACTCAGCAAAAAGCGGCTACCGATGATTAAACAATGACCATAAGTGGCTGTTGATGAAAAAAAGAGGATTGTCATTGACAATGGAGGTACAAAAAAAACTATTTTCTCTGAAACTCCGAGGCAACCTGAAGCAGCCCCAAACAATCAAGTATGCAATGTGCAACACAGGCTGTCTGGTCGCAAAAAGTTCAACACAACACCCCATCGGAGTTTCCGTTGACCTATTAGCATATATAGCAGGGTAGCCTGCCTGCACGAATAAGTGATCGGAACTAAATACCTACTCAAAAAAACACTGGTAAACTTTTACAAGTCGGTGGATTCACCAAGTTAGATACCCTTGGTGAATGGTTACTCTATTGGTTATAACCTTGATTAACCTTTTCACGAAGATCTTTACCGACCTTAAAAAACGGTAGTTTTTTCGGGGCAACCTTGATCTTTTCTCCAGTTTTAGGATTTCTACCGGTATAGGATTCATATTCTTTAATTATAAAGCTACCAAACCCTCTGATTTCAATAGGTTTATTGTCAGCGAGAGAATTTTCCATCGTGTCAACGATGGTGTTGATAATTGAGTTGGACTCACGGGCAGATATACCCATTTTTTCAGCAAGTTTTTCAATCAGTTCTGATTTGTTCATGTTTTTCCCTTTTTTCTTTAGAAATGTATGTATATATTTAGGCGGATTATATAGTTAATTAGATTTAATCAGGTATGTTTCTGATTGTAAAGGGAATTTTTCCGGAAAATATCTTTTTTATGTCTTTTTCATTTAAAAAACGGCTCTTACCAATCTGCAGATTTCCCAACGAAAGCTCGCCATAGGCTGTTCTCTGGAGCTTTATAACAGTATGACCAATGGCAGTAAACATTTTTCTGATCTGTCGTTTTTTCCCTTCATGGATAATTATTCTCAGACGAACATCGCCTCTTTTTTTGCAGATAAAACGAAGAGATGCCGGCAGGGTCTTTCTCTTTTCCCCTTCAAGCATTATTCCCTGTTCGAGACGGCGAATTTCTGCCGGTTCAGGCAGCCTGGTGAGAGTGACCATATAGGTTTTTTTTATGCCATAACGAGGATGAATAATATGGTTGGTTAACTGGCCATCATTGGTCAGAATCAGTGCTCCTTCGGAATTGAGATCAAGCCTGCCCACCGGAAAAACTCTTGTCTTGATATCAGGTAGCAGGTCGGTAATAATTGGTCGCCCCTGTGGATCAGAGAGGGTGGTTACATAGCCGGTTGGCTTATTTAGAAGCAGGTAAATTTTTTTTTGTCCTTCTTCACTGCCTGTAGGCAGGAGACAACCATCAACCGTGATCTGTTCTGTAACCGGGTCAGCCTTACTGCCCATGGAGTTCACAATCTTTCCTTCTACCCTGACCCGTCCTTCATGGATGAACTCTTCGCATTTGCGGCGGGAACCAAGGCCAGCTCGGGCAAGAATTTTTTGTAATCGTTCCTTCATTGATAGATTTGAACCTGAATTGAGCGATTTTATGACGCAGATATGTGCTGATATCTTGTGTGCCAA
>CAYRGM010000051.1:0-11656 GCA_964423765.1 uncultured Desulfobulbaceae bacterium | reverse complement strand
AAACCCGTCTCTACCAAATCCAGACAGTTGAAGAGGACGGCAGATGCGACCGGTGCAGTAGGGAAGGAAATTGTCCAAAAAACAAGGCATTTTTATAGGTCGTTGACGATGTCGGGATTACTAATATTTTTCGTAACTATTCAGCTGCACTCCAAGTTTATGGGCGTTTGTTCATCTCGCTGAATAGTTACTATTTTTCAACAACTGTTACCTGCAATGCCACCACCAGTTCAACCCGTTCTCTGGTGTCGGTTTGATACTGAAACAACCTGCCTAAAAACGGTATATCTCCAAGAACAGGCAGCCCTGTTGTCTCGATATTACCGCTCTCCATGATCAGACCGCCCAAAAGAACAATATCTCCGGAACGAACCCTGGCAACCGTGGACATCTCCCGCAAGTTTACACTTGGTAAAGTAATCTGAAGGTCTCGACCAATGCTGATATTATCAAGTTCAACCAGGTTGCTTTTGATGGGGACAATATGGAGGGTAATTATACCATCACTCTCAATAACCGGGGTAATACCAAGGAGAACACCATCAAATACCGAGCCGGTTTCAGTTGTATAGGTTATGACACCTTCGTCATCTACCGACCGCGTAACGCTGGCGAGGTAGGCAACCGACTGGCCCACACTCATGATGGCAGATTGCCCGTTCATAGCCTTTAAACGGGGATTGGAAAGGACGCTGAGCCGACCGTACTGTTCAAGGGCATGAAAGATAGTACTGATATCGGAATACTTTGAACTTATGGTCATTGCATAAAACGAATCTTTGCCACCAATCACCGGAGTAATGCCTGCCCTGACACCTGCCGTTCGCAGGGCTGTCCTGCTGATGAAGGCATTGACACTGCGCCAGTCAATGCCCAGGGCATGATGTTGATCCAGCCCCACTTCAATGATCTTGGCCTCTATCAGGACCTGTCGCCGGTATTTTTCCCGGAGATGATTGATGAAATTTTCTATTTCATTCACTGTCTCGGGTCGGCAACGAACCAGTAGATGTCCGGTCTGGCGGTTAAGAACAAAAAAAGAATTGTTGCCGGTTTCGGCAGCTGCTCCTTCAACATCACCATCTGCACCGCCTCCGCCTCCCCCCCCTAATATCCGAGCCAGAGAAGCCTCAATATTGGTATAGATGTCGGTTACAATATCAGTGGTTCCTCCCTGGATAACAAAGCGGCCGCTCAGGGGTGATGCATCGCCACCACCGCCCCCGAGAACAGATCCGCCCACTTCAAAGGAAGACTGACGGACAGTACCAAGAAAATCAAGGCTAATGTTTTTACTGATAAACGGTTCAATGAAAATCGAATTGTTTTCTTCGGACCAGGCGATATTTAATATCCTGGAGACAGCGTCAAGTATCTGCCTGACGGTCATCTCCTGAAACTCAACTGTAAGCAGGGTTGAGTCGCCTAACACGGCGGTGGTTTGCGGAGAAATAATCAGATTCAGGGCCGCGGTATGTGCCAGTATCTGGAGAACCTGTTCATAATGCTGACCAACAACACTGATGCTTAAGCGTTCCGTATCCAAAGGATTGAGGCTTTTGAATCTTGGTTGAAGCGGTTGCTTCGGCGGGGCTTCCCGCTGGACATTCCGTTTGTTGGCAAGTTGTTCCTCATAAGTGCTTATTTCCTGTTCCCAGAGAGATATGGGTTTTTTGATCTCTGGCTCAATTTTTTTTGCACAGCCAGCAAGTAATAAAATAATCAAGATGACGATTATTTTAAATTGATAATTGATAATTGAGAATTGATAATTATTAAAAGTGTTGTGTTTTTTAATTGAATTATTCATTGGTGTTGCCTTGTTTTAATTGAGAAATATTTTATATTTAATTATGTACCTGAAGTTTCCCGCTTTTATTTTTATGGCAAATCTTCCAAAACATTGTATCTTACTGAAATATTGGATATTTATCCTGAGGGACAGGATTCGTGCGTTAAGGAATAATAAAATGGGGTTTTGTTAGTTGCATGGCAAACACCGCAAAAAATAAATTCATTCCCCTGATGTGGCGTGTCACAGCAGTTTAAGAAGCTTTGAAAAGCGGGAAACTTCAGTTATGTACCTGCCCCCTGATAATCAAGCCCTTTTGATGTTCAATAATTCTCAATTATTATATTTGGCTGATTTGATAATGGATATCAATAATTTCAGCAACTCATCAATATCGTTGTGCAGGGATTGAGATTGATTGCCGGGCAAATAATCTGTTTTATTAAGCAACAAGAGCCAGTATTTGGTTTCATTAGCTTCTTTGAGGGCAATTGACAGCTTATGAATGAAATCCAGGGTACTCTCGGCCTGCTGAGCTTCACGAACCAGTGCTCCGATGGCAGTACCACTTCTTAACACTTGTTTTGACAGGATAAACTCCTTCTTATCATCAACAAGATATCGCTTTAAATTGACAATACGAACTGCAAAATCAAAACTCTTATCCAAGACAACATTATTTTTCATCCTAAATTCTCAATCATCAAACACACTCTTAATAATTATCAATTATCAATTATCAATTATCAATTAAAATCTAGGGGTACTCTCGGCCTGCTGAGCTTCACGAACGCCGCAAATCACTGGCGGTTAAAAGTGTTGCGCGTTTTTTTGTGCGACGCTTTTAACCGTCCAGTGCATTTGCATTGTTAGACCATAGCCTGATTGAATCTTACTACTTCAACATCAAGTTTCTCTTTTACAACGTGTTGTTTTGAAAGATATTCATCAAGTGCGTCAAGCGTTTTTGCATGAAAATACCTTTCTCCACAATCAATACAAACATCTGCTTGTACATTCTCAACAATATATAATTTCTTATTTAACCAATGTTGGCGTTTTACATTTTTCGCTTTTGTTTTTCCGTCGCAAAATTCACATTTCATAGTTTCACCTATGTAGCATATACAGTGATAATGATGAGATTCATATTTTCTCGAAACCTGCATATTACGTGAATTAACCTCTCATCTCTTGCAGGTCCTTCAATACGATATCTTATCCCTCTCTCATCATGGGTCATCTTCTTTTTAATCCGTCCTTTAAGGATCGCATTTTCTACATCTTTTCTCTCAAGGTCATCGTCCAACATTTCATCTTCTGCGTGAGATGACATGAAATAGTCTCGATTAAGTATTCGTTGCCGAATTTTTTCTATGCTCGACATTATAGATTAGTTATTTTCACTGGTCTAACCAGTGCTCCAATGGCAGTACCACTTCTTAACACTTGTTTTGACAGGACAAACTCCTTCCTGTCAGCAACAAGATATCTCTTTAAATTGACAATACGAACTGCAAAATCAAAACTCTTCGCCAAGACAACATTATTTTTCATCCTAAATTCCCAATCATCAAACACACTCTTAATAATTATCAATTATCAATTATCAATTATTCTGTTAAAATCTAGATATATCTTCTCACCAGTATAAAGAAATACATCACGATCACCAACCCGATACCAAACCCCGTCAGGCTCAATGCTTTTGACAATAAAATTATTATTCCCCTCACCTTCTCGCATGAGAACTCCGTTGGTGAGACAAAAGCGTTGTGTTCCCTTGACAATCGTCATGCCTAAAAAGATTTCGTTCAGTTCAAGTTGCTGATCAGTCCTAGTTGTTATTTCTTTTGGTTCGGGAACCGCAATTACAGAACTGAAAATATCTCTTCCCGGCTGCTGCCGGGGTTGCCTGATGGTAGCTATTGTCAGCAGAGGCGGTTTTTCCTCCATGGCAGATAGACCCTGAAAGAAAGGCATAGAGACCCTCTGTCTGTTATCCTCCACAAAGTAACCGGATAATGCCAACCCTGCTGCCAGGGCAGTTCCGGTTAACAAAAGAAGAGGCACCGTGGCAAAGTAGAGCATTTTTTGTATAAATCCTACTGACCTGGACATAAAAAGTATCCCCGTAAATAATGAGATCGCGGTTCGGTTACGGCCCGGTCATCCTCTGAAAGCGGGCTGGCGGCAGTCATTCGCTCATCATGGTCCCGCCTTTTAATCTTGCTCTCAAAGGATTCCAGTACAAAAATTCTTTCCTGTTGATCAAGACTCTCAAGTCTTGCCAGCAATGCCGAAAATTGGATGGACTGCCAGTGAAACTCAACCTGTTCCCATCTTAGCTCATAGCCAATTGTTTGCAGGACTATATCCTCTGCCAGCATTTTCTCGTACAGGGCAATGTTTTTCTGCACCTGTTCAATTTCTTGTCGTTGGGTTGCCAGGGCTGCCAGTTCCTGGTTAATCCGTTTTTCCTGTTCCATTAAATAAAGAAAAAAGAACAGGGCTATTGCAAAGAGAATAACCATTACTGACTGTGCCAGCACCACCCGCCTGGCATATAAAGGAGTCAGCATAGACATTATCTCGACTCCAGAAGTAGCAGCCTGGAGGAAAGATACCCCGTTCGGTTTGTTTCATCATATTGCCATTCAAGATCCTCTAAAATAAACTTAGAAGATAATCCGGCCACCGTCTTATGAAATCTTGCTTTCACATGGCTGAACTCACCGGTACTGATACAGTTTAAGTTAACGATAATTTGCTGCCTTAAAAGCCGTTCTGCGGGAGCTTGTGCCAGCCCGGATCTCCCATACTCTTCGTCCATATCCATTGCCCTCATTGCCCTTGCCTCGTTTTCGTCATTATTGCCGGCAATTCTTTCTATCTTCAGGTTGGTAATGTAAACCCCATCGGGCAGTACCCTGGAAATATCTGCCAGCAGCATCCCGACAGATGGTTCACTCTTTGCCCGGTCCCTGATATTTTTGAAAGTTTCAACCTGTTTGAATCTCTCCTCATCGGGAATCAGCCGGTGAACCTCCCCGGCAAGGAGGGAAAGCTCTGTCCTCTCTTTTGTCAATTGCAATAATAACGATTGGTTATCCTGATAATTAAAGTATGCCAGAGCAGTAAGGATAATTGAGCCTGCTACCGCTCCACCGGTAAGCAGGGCTGCTGTTTTTTTTAAACGGCTGGCAAACCGGTATGAATCAGGCAGGAATGAATAGGAATCAGATTCCATGAACAGCAGACCGAAGAGGTCAGGGTACATGGCAATCTCATTACCCTCGCTTTGCAGGCAATGACTAAAATCCGGAATCCAGTTTTCCTCCCCCAAGCCGGCAAAATCAAAGTTTTCCCGGCCAACTCCAAGGCAAATTAAACGACAGTTGTTAAATTCAAAATCTCTTTCCAGATTCTGCCGGGCAAAACTTAGGGCATGGGCGGCAACCCCGCTCTCCACAACAGCCGGTTCAGCAAGAGGGACAGACTGGAGCGAAAAGACAGCCCCGTCCTTTATCCCGGCAAGAAAAGCTGTATGTTCGCTAATATAAAGAGCAATAAAAGGATCGGTATTAACCTGTTGCAAGAGAGCGGCGATGGCTGCCACATTAGAGACATAAAGAGCAAGTTCTCTTTTGCCGCCGGCAATCATTGTCTGTATTCCATCAGTTACCGTGTTTTCGGAACAGGCAATTACACTCAAGCGTTGCAGATGCCGCCGTTTGGCAAGAAAACGATGAGCAACAGTAATCTGTTCATTCACTTCAAACAGAGCCAGCCGGTCTATCTTTTGATGAATCTGGAGACTAAGTACATTGTCCTTGATCAGGGCAAAATCATCAACCAGAGCGATGGTCTTGTCCGATTCCAGAGCCACGGCAACCTTACCGATAAGGTTGTCCAGGTTATCTATTGCCTGAACCGGAGTGCAGTAGAATTGTTCCCCCCGGCGGCGGACCTTGGTGGCAGATAACCCACCTTTTTCGCTCTGTTTTACAAGCCAGTGAGCCTTTGCCATATCTCATGTCCCTGATAAAAATATGCTGCTAAACCCGATATTGTTAAAATAAGAAAAATTACAATAACAATAACACTCCAAGTCGGTGATATAAAGTTTAAAAAACCTGAGTTTGTATGTCCAGGCAGGGTGGCGGCTGCCCTGGCAATATATTTTCCGGTTATCCTGCCCCTATAATCATTAGAGGCCATGAGCAGCGTTCGGTCCATGAGCCTGTTGACCAGCCGTGGCACCCCGGATGTAAGTTTATGGAGAAGCCGCCGGGCCGACCTGCTGAACACCACATCGCCGCGTCCGGATTTTGTCAACCTGTAATTCACATATTGCATGGTTTCCGCAGGTGAAAAGGGACGCAGACATTCATGCACGGATATTCTCTGCCGTAACTGGGCAAGGCGTGCATCATCGAGAAGTTTCTCTAATTCCGGCTGGCCGGTTAACAGGATTTGCAATAATTTTTTTTGGCTGGTTTCGATATTTGATAACATCCGCAGATATTCAAGGGTCTCCATGGGCATATTCTGGGCTTCATCGATAATGATCAGGAGCTCTTTATTTTTCTTGCCAAAATCAAGAAGCAATTCCTGAAACATGGCTAATAAATTAGCTTCACCAGTGTTTGCATCCACCTTAAAGCCCAAATCAAGGAGAATCTGGTGGAGAAGCCCGGCCGGAGCAAGAACCGGATTAGTCAAGACGACTGATTGCTTATGATTACCAAGTTCCGCCAACAAGACCCTGATTAACAAGGTCTTACCGGTGCCGGCCCGGCCAGTCAAAACCATGAACCCGTCACCGTTTTGTACCGCATATTTAAGCACTTCCCGGGCTGATAGATGAACGCTTGACGGGAAAAAAAACTTTAAATCCGGCGAGAGACCAAATGGCACGCAGTCTAGACCATAACAGTGGAGGTAATCAGATTTTTTGTTAACTTGTGCCATCCCCTGTTCCTTCAGGTAAAAGTTGGCAGTTAAACCCTGCCCATGCCACAGAAACCATCTTCTTACCGATTTTTATTTTTTAATGTGATTCATTACAGACATCGTAAACGCCCTATAAAATACCCTGTTTTTTTGGACAATTTTCTTTCCTGCTTCATCGGTCTCATCTGCCGTTCTCTTAAACTGTCTGGATTTGGTAGAGACGGGTTTCAAACCCGTCTTCACGGTGGTTTCCGGCATGGCTGATGGTTACGGAAGGAGACGGGTTTGAAACCCGTCTCTACGGTGGCGGTGATATTAACGCATACTTTGGTTTTGCGACTGGTTTATTTATGCTAAAAATATGTGAAATTCGTCTCTATGGATTGTCTGCTTATTTTACAATGTCTGCATTATGTTATGTCATTAAACAATAATAATCAAATCCATACCCCTGATGAACGCTTACTCATGCTTCAGCCATGCCGGCTAATGAATTTCAGAGATAAGATTGTAAATAGGTCCCAGTAACCCCATGACAATCACCATGAAAATCAGACCTGCCACCCCGATAATAACAGGCTCCAGAGTCTTTGCCATGGCGTCAATCAGTTTATTAACCCGTTTCATGTAAAAATCTGCAAGAATTTTAAACTGTTCGGGTAAGTTTCCGGTTTGTTCTCCAACCTTTATCATTCTTAAAACCAGAGGTTCAAAAAAATCAAGCCGGGCCAGGGCTTCTGATATGGAGTCACCACTGACAACATCTTCCTTGATTCGGGAAATATTTTGCCGCAGTACCCGGTTTTGCACGGATTCCTCCATCAGCTCAAGACTTCTGACAATGTGAATTCCGCCTGAGGTCAGCAGAGCTGTATATTCAAAAAAGAAAGCCTGCTGGGAGGATTTGAGTACTGTGCCGATAATGGGAATATAACTTAGTCCCTTATCCCATAGATAACGAAGTTTTTCATTTTTGCGGGACAGCAGATAATAGCAAAAGACAGAAAAAATGAGTAGCGGAATAATCGGCCAGAATCTGTTAAAATAATCCACCGAGGCAATCAACACTCTGGTGGCAAGGGGAAGCTCTGCAATCCCCATGATCTCAAACAACTCCAGCATCTGGGGAAGGACAAAAACCATCCAGAAAATAAAGGCCCCGGACATGGCCAGGATGATAAATGAAGGATAGATAAGGGCCCGGCTGGTTGAGGAAATAATCTCCTCAACTCTCTCAAGATTACGGGCTGCATCCCCAAGGGTTTGATCCAGTTGACCGGTCTCTTCACCAATTGCAACCAGAGGCAGAATAATTGCGGGAATATGCTTCTCTTCCATGGACAGGGACTCTGAGAAAAGATTGCCATCCTCAAGCCGGCTCTGCACCCTGCCAAACACTAATTTTAACTGGGACTGGTCATCACCGCTTATCAGGTCATGTAAACTCTCCCGTAACGGCACACCACCTTTTAAAAGCAGGGCCAGGTTACGGAAAAACTCTGCTAATTCTAATCGGGTCACCTTCTTGGCCAGGAGGTTAAATTCGGCCGGGAAAATATTTTTGCGGTAGCGGATCAGGGTCAACCCTTTATTATCAAGGAATCGCAGCATTTCGATAACAGATTCAAACTCGCCCGCTGCTTTCTGTAATTTCCCGTTATCGTCCAGGGTTGTGTAGTTAAAGCGATACATCAGCCCAGTACCCTGCGCAACTCTTCAATACTGCTGATACTGGACATTACTTTTTGACGACCGGACTCAAACAGGGTGGTGAACCCTTCCTGTTTGGCCAGGTCAAGAATATCACCAAGGGAGGCATCATCTGCGACCAGACGAAGGATAGCATCCGAAAATACTAACAACTCAGAGACACATTCCCGACCGCGATAACCGGTATCCCGGCATTGATCGCAGCCAACCGCCTGAAAATATCTGCCATCTTCAGGGAGATTATATTCTTTTAACTCCTGGCTGCTGTACTCCCCGGTTCTTCGGCAACGGACACAGAGCTTGCGGATCAGCCGCTGGGCCAGTACACCTTTAAGAGAGGTAGATAAAAGATATGATGACACACCCAGGTCTTTTAGCCTTGCTAAGGCCCCAATGGCAGTATTGGTATGAAGGGTTGACAGGACAAGATGACCGGTCAGGGCGGCCCGAACCCCAAGGATTGCTGTTTCTTCATCCCTGATTTCACCAATCAGCATAACATCGGGGTCCTGGCGAAGAAATGTTTTAATGGCTGTTGCAAAGGTATAACCCGCTTTGATATTTACCTGGGTCTGCCTGATCATTAATAACTGATACTCAATGGGATCTTCAATGGTTATTATATTTTTACCGATGGCATCCTGTTCTCTTAAGGCCGCATAAAGTGTCGTGGACTTGCCGCTACCAGTGGGACCGGTCACCAGAACCATCCCATAGGGAGCACTGAACAGCTTCTCCATGATCTCAACCTTTTCTTGTTCAAAGCCAAGGTCTCTGATATTGAGAACAGAACTGCCTTTAGAGGCAAGAATACGCATCACCATATTCTCACCAAAATTGGTCCGAACCGTGGAAATACGAAGATCAAATTCTTCCCCAAGAAATTCAAAAGACATTCGTCCGTCCTGGGGTTTGCGTTGCTCCGAGATATCCATGCCGGAGCTGACTTTTATATTGGTAATCAAACGATTATGAAGACCGCTGGGGAAAACATGGGCTGATCGCAGGACCCCGTCTTCACGAAACATGATCCGGCTGGAGATATCACAGGGAGTTATATGCATATCAGTTACCCGATAACTGACCGCAACACCAAGAAGATCATCCACTAATTTCTTGACATCTACATTATCCCCGGGATTGCGACGCAGCCTGTCAACAATAATGTTGATCTCTTCTTCAACCGGATTTTCCAGAAGATAATAAAATCTCTCGATCAGCTTCTGCAACTCCAGTTTTCCACCGACAAAAACTTTAACCTGTTGGCCGGTGATCCGGTATGCCTGATCTGATGATTCGCTGGAAAACGGGTCTGCGGTTGCGATATGAAGAATCCCTGTCTTCTGCTCTTCCTTAAGCACCATAAATTGAAATTGTTTGGCTATGCGATAAGGAATTTTAACTAATAAATTCTGTTGCGGAGTAAATGTGTCAAGATCCACATAGGGCACACCACTTTGGCTGGCGAGGACCTGGGCAAGCTCATTATCGGTGATGATGCCAAGACGCATGAGACAGGCCCCTAATAACTCACCGGTTGCCTGCTTCTCATGAAGTGCAAAGACAATCTGCTCTTCAGTAACAAAATCGTGTTCCTTTAACAGTTTGCCAAGAGGAAGTGCTTGCGATGTTGCCATGGTTTATTTTAAACGAAATAGACTCTGGGCAGAATAAAAACGGGTAAAATATATGAAAATGGGTCAAATCAAAACTATTACCTGAATTGAGCGATTTTATGACGCAGATATGTGTTGATCCGGCACTATATAGTGCCGGATCAGTGCAGATCAAGTTAAAAAATCACTGAACTTAGGTCTTAAAGAAGTATATATGAGACAATAGCAAAAGACAAGTTCTCTACTGTTTTCGCTGTCAAAAAAAGTGAAATTGGAGGTCTGTTTGAATTCATCAAGAAAGAAATTGTAACTATTCAGCTCGCTGAATAGTTACAATTCAGGTATAATGAACAAGAAGTGGGAGCAATATTATAATACATTTCAATTGTGTCGCCTCCCACTCCTCATTGATAAGTCTTGCTTATAGGTGAAAAACAATTTGAGCAAGAGCTGTAAAAAGCGGTATGCAGATACCAATGGATACCACTGTCCCTATACCAGTGGAAGAACCGATATAGGCCGATGGGTTGGCGGTCGGTATGGCCGCTCTAATGGTGGGAGGACCAGAAACATCAGAACTGGATGCAGCAAGAATTGACATCATGATAACCCCTCCTGGACTCAGTCCTACTGTCATATAAGCAATATAACCAAGCCCGAAACCCAGGAAACCATGACCGATTGGGCCTATAATCGCAAAAACAGTGTACCAGTGAGCCACCTTGGCCAGCTCTTTGAACCGCAGATAAGCTTCCATGCCCAGCACCAGCATTATCACGGACAATAAACCTCTAAAGAGAGGCTCATAAAATGATTCCAGAACTGTTTGCGGATTTGTCAATAAGCCCAATAAAATACCTGCAATCAAGGCGGTTAGTGCTGAACTGGTCAGGCACTCTTTGATAATTTCCTTAATGTTCGCTTCATTATGGGATTCTTGTTTGTCCTTATCCCTTTTATGTATATATACACGAGCAAGAACAATGGCTGTGATTAGAGCTGGGATATCCATAAAAGGGTATAGAGCCGGCACCCATGCTTCAAAAGGAATACCCTCTTCTTCCAGGAAGATCATTGTTGCAACCAGAGCTGAGCCACTTACTGCTCCGAACAGACCCAGGGTTGCAAAAGCATCATCTTTTTTAACCCCCGGTAAACGAGCCAAGGTCAAGGAACCCAAAAGAACAATTCCTATTCCTAAAAATATACAGAAAATGATAGGTAGTATCATAACCAAGATACTTGTATCACGCATAACCAGACCGGCATTTAAACCGATTTTCATCAAGAGCATAAATACGGCGAAATCATATATAGGTGTAGGAATGTGAAATTTACTTTTGACAGCCGCTATCAATGCTCCTGCAATTAAAAATGCCAAGGTAGGTGATTGTAATTGACTAATAAACTTGCTTAGAACTTCCCACACAATATCCATATAGCTCTCCCTCCATAGCCGACAGACTATGATTATTTTTAAAGTGGTGGTTTGAAACAAATATAGGTCTGATTTTCACTTCGAGCATCAAATTTAGCACCCTTCGGGCAGGCTTTTAGTCTGTTAATAATTGATTATTATCAA
>CAYRGM010000050.1:0-12339 GCA_964423765.1 uncultured Desulfobulbaceae bacterium | reverse complement strand
TGATAATAATCAATTATTAACAGACTAAAAGCCTGCCCGAAGGGTGCTAAATTTATCTGTACAGATCTGCGTCATAAAATCGCTCAATTCAGGTATTATTTTTTTATATGAACGATTAAATATTTGTCATCCAATTATCATTATATTTTTTTAGCCGCAGAACATTACATACCGGAAAAGAAACCTGGAGAAGAAGGCACTGATTCATCATCAACCAGTCCCTACCCCTACCGCCCATACTCATCATCAAAACGAACAATATCATCCTCACCAAGATAACTGCCTATCTGTACTTCAATAAGTTCAAGGGAAATAACCCCAGGATTCTCTAAGCGATGGGTTGTCCCGGCAGGAATATAAGTCGATTCATTTTCATGGAGAAGAATTTCCCTGTCACCGTTGACAATCTTGGCTGACCCGGAAACAACCACCCAATGTTCATGACGGTGATGATGCATCTGCAGGGAAAGCCTGGCCCCGGGATTTACCGTTATTCGCTTGATCTGAAATCTGCCCTGTATTTCAAGAGTAGTATAGCTCCCCCAGGGACGGTAAACGGTTTTGTGAATATGAAACTCATCCCTTTTTTCTTTTTTTAAACGATCAACTATCTTTTTCACATCCTGGGAACGACTCATCGGGGCAATCAATACCGCATCAGCAGTTTCAATCACCATGGTATCTTCAAGACCAATGGCGGCCACCATGGTATCTTCAGCCCGAATAAGAGAATTACTCACCCCTTCCAACAAGACATCCCCACTGACCACATTGCCCTGCCCATCCTTTTCTGAAACATCCCAAAGAGCCTGCCAGGAACCGATATCACTCCAACCGATATCAGCAGGAACAACAGCCGCCTTGTCGGTTTTTTCCATCAGGGCATAATCAATGGAATCAGAGGGACAACCTGCCATGGATACTTGCTCAAAACGAAAAAAACAATCATCAAAACTGCCTTTTTCCACCGATTCAAGCATTGTATCCACTATTTTTGCTGCATGGTATTTAAGTTCTGTCAGAAACGCAGCCGTAGAAAAAGCAAACATCCCTGAGTTCCAAAAATACTTTCCAGTGTCTATATAAGTTTGTGCTGTTTTCAGATCAGGTTTCTCCACAAAAGAGTCCACCCTGTTTCCCTCACCCATGGCAATATAACCGTAACCGGTTTCCGGACCAGCCGGGACAATCCCAAAAGTGACCAGAAAACCGTCTCTCACAAGCCGGGAAGCCTGAGCAACCACCGCAACAAAAGCATCAACTTTTGTAATCAGATGATCGGCTGGCAAAACCAGAAGAACAGAATCTCCCTCAACCAGATTACGGGCAAAAAAAGCCGCTCCGCAGATTGCCGGGGCCGTATTCTTCCCCAATGGCTCAAGAAGAATATGATAATCAGCAAACAACCCCAGCTCTTCAACCTGTTCCTTAACCAGAAACCGATGCTCTTCACCGACAACAATGAGCGGAGGCAGGATATCCGGTAATTTAATGACCCGCTCAAGGGTTGTCTGCAGAAGTGACATCTCGCCGGTAAGATTTAATACCTGTTTTGGATAAAGTTCACGAGAAAGAGGCCAGAGGCGGGAACCGGTGCCTCCGGCAAGAATTACAGGCTGAATACGCATTTTTTTACTCTCCCTTTTTTTATAAACCTGAGTTGAGCAATTTTTTAACTTGATCTGCACCGATCAGGTGACAGGTGACAGGTTACAGGGAGTAGAACTGTTCCCTGTCACCTGTCACCTGCCTCCAATTCTCAATTATCAATTATCTACCTCCTGATCAAGACCAGCAGTTCAGCGGTTTTTTCCTCTAAGAGTTTTTGATCACCCCGGGTCTCCAGATTAAGACGCAGAACCGGCTCGGTATTTGATTTACGAAGATTAAACCGCCAGTTAGGGTAGTCAACCGAAAGACCGTCGGTATAATCTTTATTGCCATCTCCATATTCCTCTGCCAGCCTGCTTATTACCTTGTCTGGGTCAGCAACCCGTGAATTTATCTCCCCGCTGACCGGATAAGCAGTTAGCCTCTCAGCAATCAAAGCTGACAGAGGCTTGCCGCTCACAGCCATCAACTGGCAGACAAGAAGCCAGGGCAACATTCCTGAATCGCAATAACCAAATTCACGAAAATAATGATGGGCAGACATTTCCCCGCCGTACAGCCCGTCAAGTTCGCGCATCCTCTCCTTGATGAAGGCATGACCGGTTCTGGTTAGCACCGGTTTACCGCCGGCAGCCGTAACCATCTCAACAGTGTTCCAGATCAAACGGGGATCATGGAGGATGGTGGCCCCTGGATTATTTTTCAAAAGCGATACTCCAAGAAGCCCGACAATATAATACCCTTCAATGAATCGCCCCCTTTCATCATAGAAAAAACAACGATCAAAATCACCATCCCAGGCAATCCCCAGATCCGCATGGCTTGCCCGAACCGCTCTTGCTGTTGCTTCCCGTTTCTCCGGCAAGAGCGGATTGGGAACTCCGTTGGGGAAAGTACCGTCTGGCTCATGATTAACTTTCACAAATGAAAAGGGAAGGTATTGTTCAAGCTCATCTATCACCATCCCGGCACATCCATTACCACTGTTGACCACCAGAGTCATGGGCTTTAAACAAGACAAATCCACAAGCGAAAGAAGATGAGCGATATAATCCCTCTTATCCTTTTGCTCATGAACAACGGCTGGCGTACCAGCACGACCTGATTCCTGCTCCCACCAGTCATCATCTTCGGCCCGGGTCTTAATCTCCTTCAACCCGGAATCTCCAGAAACAGGCCTGGCCCCTTTGCTGACCAGCTTCATCCCGTTATAATCAGCAGGATTATGGCTGGCAGTAACCATGATTCCGCCTTCCACCCCCTGCTTTTCCCCATTAAAGACGGCAAAATACATCTCTTCTGTGCCGCAAAGTCCAATATCAACAACATCAACTCCCCGCCGGAGCAAAGCCTCTGTCAAGGCACGGACCAGAGAAGGGCTGGAAAGACGCATATCATAGCCGATAACCATCCTGCCAATCTCGAACTGTTCGGCAAAACTACAGCCAATCCTGGCGGCAATGCCTTGGTTAAGCTCGCCCGGAACCCGACCTCTGATATCGTAAGCAGTAAAACAAGACAATGGCGATGGCATATCTTCCTCTCTTTGATTATAGATAAAACAGTTAAAATATTACAATGTTATCTATTGATATAGTCACTTCTCCAGCAGTGAAACGACGAAGATGCTGATACAAAAATAACATGGCTAATTTCGATCCGAAATGGTGATGTTGTTTTGTGACAAACCCTATGGGCTGACAATCATATCCGGCCATGCTGATGATATTATGTCAATCCCCTTGCACCGGCACTAACTGTAAATCGCCCCAAGCCCCCATCTTGTCACCAACAATCACCACTGCCCCTATGACTCCATGGATATTTCTAACCACCTGCAGGGCATGTTCAATGCCGCCTGGTTCATCTTTGACCTCATTTCCCAGTCTGGTTGCCAATCCATCGGCAAGGCTCACTGATCTTGCCATCACCACAGCCGCATCTGCATAACCAAAACTTTTTGAATGCCCTATGGATGCCGATGAGGTACATATCCCGCAACTCATCTGTTCATGACCAAGCCTGATACCAATCCGGCCGCTCAGGGGGGACTCGCCCGCATAAATCGAAATGATACATTCCTTGATTCTATGGATAAATAGATCGCCGCCATTCTCAACAATAACCTCTTCACATCCCTGTTCAAGCAAACCCGTGCCAACAAACTCGGCTATTGCACCTGCCACAGTCGCCATGGGCCCAACTCCAACCGCCTGGGCGGCAACAAGCATATCCTGAACTATTGCCGGTGCATCAATATCAACAGGCATGGGTACAAGAGTATCAAGAAAATCAGGGTTGCGTTTAATATATTGCTCTATCTCTATCCTTGCCCATGCAGCAAGAGCCAAAGCCTCATCCTCAACCGGCACCGAAGCCAGAATTTGCAGATCCGTTTCTGCCAACTGGATCCGGCTTGCCCGCAAACCAGCCTGAAAAAGATCACGATATGATCTCTTCTGGTAAGAATAAGGTGATTTACGAACCATATGGTAATCCTGAGATGAACAAATAAAAAACCAGTAAGTTTAACTTACGATACCGCTCAACCCTCTACCGATGGTATCGGTTCCTGCTCAGGTTTTTCAGCAGGAATAGCTGGTATTCTGGGAATAAAATGTTTCTGGATCTCCGGGTCTCGAATAAATTGATTAAGTATTTTAGCGCCATCGGCAAGATATAGCCCGCTTATGGATTTATTAAGCAACTCATTATTCCCTGACAAACTTGCAGCAAGAAACATATACAGAAAAGAACAGACAACCAGGGCCTTTGCCCCCCCAAGAAACATGCCCAACAGCCGATCAAACCAGCCAAGCATGGTAAACTCTACCAACTTCCGGATAAAAGCCCCAATAGTAATGAACACCAAGGCACTCAAGCAAAATAACAAGGCAAAGGAGATCAGAAAGACCAGTTTGGGATTATCCACAAAGGGCTCAATAAGTACCATGCCCTGGCCGCTGTAACGCCCCGCCAACAAATAGCCGCCTATCAAAGCAAAAAAAGTGGCCAACTGACTAACAAAACCTGTCCAAGCTCCCCGTACTATGAGCAGCAGGAAGATAACTCCAACAATAAGATCAAATAAATTTAAATCAGAAAACGACATCAAAGACTCCAATAATTAATAAAGCTCAACCTGAATTGAGCGATTTTATGACGCAGATATGTGCTGATATCTCGCCGTTACACTGCTGTGTGCCAAGGCTTTTAAGGAAACCGCAGGCATACCCGTTGGTCTGCCCACGGATTTCCAGAAGCCTTGGCGTGCGAGAGATCGGAGTCTCGTTGCACTCGCTTACCTGGTACAGATCAAGTTAGAAAATCGCTCAACTCAGGTTCAAATACCACCCTGCCTGCCCGTCAAAAATACGATGAAAATATTAGAATAATTGAGTATACTCCGCTTAACAGGCAAGTTAAACAAGAAACCATGCTGTGATAAAAAAACTCATCAATAAAAACTAATGTCGTGTCAACGATGCTGGCTAAAATATAAGTAACTATTCAGCTACACTCCATCTTCATCCATTTCGGAGTCTCGTTCCTCGCTTACCTGAGCTTCTTGAGTATCATTAGTACGCTGCAAAGCTCAGGTAAGCGAGGAACGAGACTCCGTGAAGCACATCTGAACAGTTACAGCCCAAGGTTATGGGAGTTTGTTCAGCTCGCTGAATAGTTACAAATATAATACAGAAATGGACTCTTTTTTTATTCGAAAAACTCCACCTTCAAGTTTGATTATCCTATCTCATCACATAGAACAAAATTATTGCCTTGTTCTCGTTGATATCCATATGGTGAAAAAAATTTCCCCGAATAACAACCAACTTCTTGACCACTGGCTCAGCCCGGAAGAAAAATTATATCTTAAGCAGTTCCGTTTTAACAAGCGATACAACGAATGGCTCTCCGGTAGAATTGCTGTAAAATGGGGGTTATCCAAACGAATGGGTGATTCATTTCAACCCGCCGCCCACACCATCCTCCCAGATCAATACGGATGCCCACAACTCCGACCAATCCGAGACGGGCAGCACATATCTATTTCCCATAGTCACCAATTCTGTACAGCATTGATAGCGGATACCCCTTGTGGTATTGACATTCAGAAAATCAAACGGCAGATTCTTCGGGTCAGGGAAAAAATTGCTGCAGAGATTGAAATTAACATGGTTAAACGGGCAGTTAAAGGCAACGAAGAAGCCGCCCTGACCATTATATGGGCAGCAAAAGAAACCGTTAAAAAAAAATGTTTATCAACCCGACCCGGTCTGTTTGCAGCAATCAAGATCCAATCCCTTAAACAAACAGGGCAACAGACACCCCGCTGGACAGTAAATTGCCTGATAGCCGACCCCAAGCATAGCCAGGATGTCAATATCGTCCGTTTAGACAACTACATGTTAGCCTGGTCAGCAACAAAAACAATAACCACAAAAGAAAATGCCTGAACTACCTGAAGTTGAAGTGATCCGCCTCGGTCTGTTGAAACATCTACCGGGAACAACCATTACCGCCATTTCCTGGAGCGGCAAGAATCTACGAACTGTCATGCCATATGAACAGTTAGACGAATGTATTAAAGGAGAAAAAATCCTGACCATTGATCGCCGGGCAAAGTACCTTCTCGTGCGGATGGAAAGCGGCAGTGTCCTGACTCTCCATCTCGGCATGACCGGAAAAGCAGAAATATTTCCGGTTAATATGATCAAGAAAAAACACGATCATCTCTGCCTTTCTCTCGATAACAACCTGGAAATGCGTTTTAACGATACCCGCCGCTTTGGCTCCGTTGGCGTTTGGCCAAAAGAAACAGCCCCTACAGATGAACAAAAATTTTCAGATAATCAAGGAATAGAGCCATTCAGCCATGATTTTACCGGTAAGCGACTTGCAGAAATGGCAATGAAAAAAACCATGCCTATCAAGACATTTCTCATGGACAGCAGACGCATTGCCGGAATAGGCAATATATATGCAAATGAAACCCTGTTCAGGACAGGAATTGCCCCGGATACTCCGGCAGGAAAATTAGAGCCTGGGCATTGGCGGGATATTGCCGAGAAATGTCAGCAGATATTATCAGATGCCATTGAGGCAGGAGGAAGCACTATTTCAGACTTTATAAACAGCAGCGGCAAACCTGGGTATTTTCAACTACAACTACAGGTATACGGCAAAGAAAACACTCCCTGCCCATTATGTACAACAACTATCCAAAAAATAAAGATTGGTGGTCGGGCTTCTTTTTTCTGCCCGACATGTCAGAAGCCAGTGTAAGATATGATGTAACTACACTTTCCTTATTGTTACCACTCTCGCTTAATACCATAGTCATCCAAAATATTGTCTTTGCTGATGATGGGTAATTCTTCCACTAATGCTTGTGCAACTATAATGCGATCAAATGGATCACGGTGATGAAATGGCAATGAACATATTTTTGTAAGATGATTTATTGTAATGTTCAAAATCTCAATGTTGTTTATGTTCAATTGTTCTGGAAATAATTGTTCGAATGGTTTCTGTAAATTAATTTTTCCTATACTAATTTTGATTGCCATTTCCCATAAGTTAGTAACGCTGATAAATAGTTAATTATCCTCATCATTGATCAGATGTTTAGCCTTGGCACTCAATTCGTCATCACCATTAATAAACCAAATTAAAGCGTGAGTGTCGAGGAGATATTTCATTCCATGTATTCTCTGAAATCTTCTAGTGACTCATCAAAGTCGGGAGCCATAGAGATCAAGCCTTTTGCACTACCAAACTGCTGTTTGCGTGTTGGCTGTGTTAGCGGGGAACCAGCTGCACTAAAAGATGTTCATTTGCCTTGATAAATACATCCTCGCCTGCATTAGCAGCCTCGACAAGTTCCAGCAAATGATCTTTGGCTTTATGAAGAGAAACTGTTTGCATATATTTCACCTTTTCTTGTTGTTTTGTTTATACCTAACTATTCAGCGAGATGAATAGTTACTAATTATGCAACAATCAAGTCCTTGCGAATATGAGTCCGGGGCCCCCCATGGCCGGATGGTCTCCAGTCACGGATTGGTGCTGATTTTACCATTTCCTCCTGACGACCCAAACGACCCATGCGATCATAGATCATCTGCCATATACATTCAATTTCAGAATGAATCTCACATTCTCCGCCGACAGAACCACCACAGGGTCCATTCATCAAGCTCTTGGCACAGCGGGCAACCGGACAGAGACCACCGGTTAGATGAAGAACGCAGTCCCCGCAGCCAGCACATTGTTCACTCCAGATGCCCTGCTCAGCCGAACCCCCAAAAAAAGTAGTATTCAGAGCCGGAAAAACATTTTCCGACGGACGCAAATTGGCAATAAAATTTACTCCAACCCCGCAGGCCGTGGAAACGATGGCATCATATTTACCCTGCCAGTGATCAATCTCTTCCAGGTATTCGCGATCACATTGCCTGACCAATGAACCTTCAAGCACCTCGATCTCCCGACCATTCTTTTTCATACCAAGACGAATCAGCGAAGCAAGTATCTCCGCCTCCCGCTCTCCACCAGCAGAGCATACGCTCACGCATCCTCTGCAGGCTAATATCAGAACTTTTTTACAATTCCCGACCATCTCCAGTATCTCGGCAAGCGGCTTCCGTTCAGCAACTATCATTATTGCACCTTATTGTTATCAGAAGACAGAGGACAGAAAGCAGATGACAGAAAAACACCCGCCCATGGGGGAAAATCTGCTGTCTCGTTTAGTGTTGTTTTTTTTCAGGTAAAGAATGTGTGTCTTATTCGCTACCCTGGTGCTGGATGAACGGTTAGATAAATTAAAATGGGCTGGGACCCATTTCTCCAATCCGCTCATCCATTTCTCGGCCCGCAGCCACAAACTCAGGATGAAGACCACGGGGAAGATGATACATCACAACCCGATCCGGTTCCACATCAAGTTCCTGCAAGGCATCACTCACCGCAAGCACCCGCCTGCCAGCCCGCTCACTGCCTTTCACATTATGACAGCCTATTGTTGGACAACCGACCACATATACACCATCAGCACCATCTTCAAACGATTTAAGCAGGGTCAGCTCATCCAGCTTGCCGGTACAGGCGACCCGGTGAACACGAATATTTTGTGGAAAACCAAGTTTCTCAAGTTCCTTACCCTGATGGGTACATCCCTGCTGAGAAGTATAATGACAGGTAAACAATCGAATATCCGGGACAAAACTCATAACGAACTCCCTTACCAAATAGTTAAACCGTATGTAACTATTCAGCTACACTCCATCTCCTCCCATTTCGGAGTCTCGTTCCTCGCTTACCCGAGCTTCTTGAGTAGCATTAGTACGCTGCAAAGCTCAGGTAAGCGAGGAACGAGACTCCGAAATGAACGAATATGAAGCATATCTGAACAGTTACAGCCCAAGTTTATGGGGCGTTTGTTCAGCTCGCTGAATAGTTAAACCGTACAAGCGGCAAGCAACCGTTCGTCTTCTGCTTCATTGAGATTGATAGCTCTGGCCGGACATTCAGACACACAAATACCACAGGCACGACAGGCCTCCACATCAATTACCGCATAACCACCAGAGTCTATTTTCGGAATTTCCCAGGGACAGACCCGAACACAGGTCAGGCAGGAAACACAGAGATCCCGCTGCACTTCTGCCGCCTTACCATTTTCCACCAACTGAGCCAGGGTAACATACCTTTTTTCCACAGACATAGCGGTTAACTCGCCCATGATATCAGCAAATTTTACATCCTGGGGACAGACCAGCACACAGCTTCGACAATTAGAGCAATACCAGATTAAATCCGAACCAAGCAATCGCTCTTCCATGCCCATACGGATCATGTGGATGAATTTTCGAGGATCAAATTCAGGAATTGCCTGACTGACCGGGCAGGCACCGCTACAACCACCGCAGGAAAAACAAGAGTTAAGATGAACTCCGCCGGGACGGGAGACAATCTCAGCACTGAAACTCAGACTTGCCCCTTTAAGCATTTTTGACATAGCACACCAGACTTGAAATTTATTTTTCCGTAACGGCTAACCATAACAGACGAATGCCCCATGGCAGGGAATGTATCCAAAGTACACCGTACAATCCAATGATTCATAACATGAACGATTAGGGTCTCTAAAACCTGAGTTGAGCGATTTTTTAGCTTGATCTGCACCAGGTAAGCGAGCACAACGAGACTCCGATCTCTTGCACGCCAAGGATTCTAAGAAAATACATGGGCAGACCAACTGGTATGCCTGCGGTTTTCTTAAAAATCCTTAGCACACAGCAGTGCAACGGCGAGATATCAGCACATCTCTGCATCATAAAATCGCTCAATTCAGGTAAAATACTAAATTAGAACCGATTAAAAAAAAATCTATATCTGAAAAACGAGCTATTGTCAAGGGTACAGAAAAAATGCCGCGGTAATACGATGTAGTATTTCTTCAAAATAAGGAGCAGACATACAGTCTGCCTCTGTAAATATTCGGGTTGGTAAAAAAAATCTCATAAGCAAGGACTGTAAATGTTTGGGTAGTGCCTTACCCTTTTGTTAATATTTATACAGATTTAACCCAGGCAGCCTGGGGCCCTTTATCTCCCTGCTCCATAACAAAAAGGACCTCATCACCTTCGCCAAGCTCATCCATACTTGTATCTTTTAACGAAGAAGCATGAAAAAAAACATCCTGCTTATCATCAGTCATAATAAAACCATAGGAATCTTTGACAAATAGCCTATCAATAACACCAGCAGTCTTAAGACCCGGAATTCCCTCTGTAACTTTTTGACTCTTATGATTCTTTTTCTTGCGCACCTTCTCCTTTAACTGCTGACCAAGAACATCAAACGCCTCAACTAATAATGGGCGAACCTTCTCGCCCCATCTTTTCACCACCACAGTATCACTGGGAACAGATGCTACCAACTGCACCTCATGTCCACCTTCCTTATAACCTGGAGTCGCTTCAATTGACACGCGCAGATTCAAGACAAAGCCAGCGTAATGGCGAATAAGTTTTTCTCGCTCTTCCTCTATTTTTTCCTGCCATCCTTTCCGCATATCCAGATTTCTGGTCTCAACTTTCAATTCCATAAAGATCCTCCAATATTAGTATCGATAACGACCCTATACCACTACCTTTACCCAACGCTCCTGAATCATTTTATTTTTTACTGCCATCACATAGAGGATGTAATTATCCATCATTGCAATTCAACAACAATAATGTAATAAAGAAGAAACAGGCTGGCAAAACAATGAAAAGGGTAGAGAAAAGGTAACTATTCAGCAAGATGAACAGTTACGAGAAAAAATTGATTTCATACTTTTACTATAGGCATTACTTAAGCAAAAAATCAAGGTCTAAACTCATTTTACTGCCCTCCACAAACAAACAAGTCCAAACCAATGCCAATTATGAACAACCAAGCACCAACCGCTGTCCTCCTCCTCAACCTTGGCGGGCCATCAACCCTTGATGAGGTCGAGCCTTTTCTGCTTAATCTCTTTTCCGACCGAATGATTATCCGCCTGGGGCCATTCTTCATGCAAAGAATTATAGCCCGTCGGATTGCCCGTAAACGGGCACCATCAAGCCGTGTAAACTATGAAAAAATCGGCGGTGGTTCACCTATTTTAAGGATTACCAACAACCAGGCAGAAGCTCTTGAAAAATCACTGAACCAGGAAGGAGACTTTATAGTTCGCCCCTGCATGCGCTACTGGCATCCATATGCAGAAGAGGTACTCTCTGAACTCAAATTGAAGGGAGTGGAAAAATGTGTCGCCCTGCCCCTGTATCCTCATTATTCAATTGCCACCACAGGTTCATCTCTCTCTGATCTGCAAAACACACAGGCCAAACTGATTCCGGCCATGAAACTCCTGAAAATACGCTCCTGGCCGATTAGGAGAGAATATATTGACTGTCTGATAAAACGAATTCAACAGGGACTCAAGCACTTTGGCAACCAACCCGTGGAATTGGTTTACAGTGCTCACAGTCTTCCACAAGATTTTATCGACCAAGGTGACCCGTATATAAAGGAAACAAAAGAAACCATCGCAGCACTAACAACAGCAACCGGCATCAACGGGCATCTTTGTTTTCAAAGCCGTAGCGGTCCTGTCAAATGGGTAGGACCATCCACTCCGCAGATGCTGAAACAGTTGGCAGATCAAGGATGCCGGAACATCCTTATGGTACCCATCTCCTTTGTTTCCGATCACTTGGAAACCCTTTATGAAATAGATATCCTCTATCATAATATGGCAAAAGAGCTTGGTATGCAGCTTAAATCCACCCCGGGACTCAATGATGACCAGCTCTTTATCAAAGGGTTAAAAGGACTTGTGCTTGACCGGTTGCAGGAGTAGAGAAAGGTATATTTTATCCCTGTGACCAACTGCATATCATCAGGACAAAAAGTACAACTACAGACCTCATAACTCCCCTATTTTTTTGGACAATTTTCTTTACTGCTTTCTCTGCCTCCTAATAATCAAGCCCCTTTTATGATCGAGAATTCTCAATTCTCAATTCTCAATTCTCAATTTACGATGTCTGAACTACCTATCAACTAAAAAACGACGCGTGCTGATATTCATGAGAATACCGATGGCCAATAATGTCGTTAACAATGAAGAGCCCCCATAACTAAACAGCGGTAAGGGAATCCCCACCACCGGCAACATCCCCAAAATCA
>CAYRGM010000049.1:0-12417 GCA_964423765.1 uncultured Desulfobulbaceae bacterium | reverse complement strand
CTGTGGCACCTAGTATCATCTGATGAATCTGATAAAAAGGTGAAAAGGAAAAAAAATGAAAAGCATAATCTTTGCCAACGGGAAATTGACTGCAAGAAAAATGGCGGTTGAACTTGCCGGTGAGAGTGATCTAATTATTGCCGCAGACGGAGGAATTGTCCACTGTCTTGAATTAAATATCACTCCCCATATTCTAATTGGAGACCTTGATTCCACCCCGGCAGGGCTGATTGAACAGTTTGCAGGAACAGGGATGGAAATAATTCGCCATCCCGAGGCTAAAGATAAAACCGACCTGGAACTTGCCCTTGATTTAGCCAGGGTCAAGGGGGCAAGAGAGACTTATCTATTTGCTGCACTTGGTAATCGCTGGGACATGAGCCTTGCCAATCTATTCTTACTTGCTGCCCCGGCTTATGCGGATATGCAAATCAGCATTATTGACGATTTGAATATCATTTATCTGCTTAAAAATGGCGATATAAAAGAAATTACCGTAGATAATGGTAGCAGAGTATCATTGATACCAATGCAAAATGATATCCAGGTAAGTCTTCAGGGGTTTAAATATCCACTTGCCAGCGGCCGGATTGCTTTTGCCAGCACCCGGGGCATAAGCAATTACCTGACTGCTGACCGGGGCATTATTATTGTTGAGAATGGGATGTTGTTCTGCGTGCAGAACAAAAAAACAGCTTGAGCCAAGTGACAATAGACAGCACTCTGAACGCAAAGTCCAAACTAAAATCAACAATGAAAACATTACGGGAAAAAATCACCCTGACCCTGACAGCCATTGCCTGGGTTGTCTTCCATATTCGCACCGGTCCCGATTGGTCAGCAGTTATAACAGGAACCGTTATTCAGCTACTTACCACTGCTCCCTACTCAATAGGATTGACCATTATCCTGGTCAGCCTGCTTCGTTTTTTCACCGGCGGAGTTACCCCCCCATGGGACAGGATACTGAGAATATTTTTTACCATCGCCATATTCTTTGCATTTTTCCTTGCCCTTTACGAACACGGCGATCGGGCAGACCAGATCAGAATGCAGCAAGAAGGGGACTCAACTACGATAGAGGCTGCAAATGGTGTGGTGGACCAATTCATTCCCGCTACGGTGGCGTGCCAAAACAATTTGATAAGCTTTTAAAATCGGAAACCTTCAACCTGAGTTGAGCGATTTTCTACGCTTAATCTTGATGTTTTCATCTTGTTCTTTAAAAATTTGGTAACTGTTAAACTGCACTTCACGGAGTCTCGTTCCTCGCTTATCTATTTGTTTATTCTGAACTGTACAGCATACTATTGTTAGGTGAGCGGATCAGATAAGCGAGCTTGCAAGGCTACAATTATCTGCAAGACCTCTATATCTTGCATGCCAAGGATTGTAAAGAAAAGTGCTCAACTCAAATGATAACATCAATACATTTTTCTGGGCAAAAGGCAGCACTTGTAAGGATATCATCATTTATTTCCGGATCAATTTCAATTAATTCGGCTTTTTCACTGGTCTGGTTCATCCGAAAAATATCTGGAGCTATGGCAACACAGGTACCACAGCCACTGCATAAATAGGTATCAATTATTACTTCATACATCGTAAACGCCCTATAAAATGCCCTGTTTTTTTGAACAATTTTCTGTAACTTCTCAATAAGTCTGGGCAGCGATCAATATAAGTTAAGCACAAGGTGATTCGGAGGCGGGACTTTAGTCCCGCTAACCTGACTAAAGCAGGTGACGGGGCTAAAGCCCCGTTTCCAATATGCTGTTAAGGTAATTTGTCAAAACCATAGACTGTACCTACTTATTGAAAAGTTACAATTTTCTTTCCTGCTTCACCGGTCTCATCTACCTTCCTCTTAAACTGTCTGGATTTGGTAGAGGCTGGTTTCAAACCCGTCTTCACGGTGACACACCGGCATGGCTGATGGTTGCGGAAGGAGACGGGTTTTAAACCCGTCTCTACGGTGGAGGTGATATTAACACCTGAGTTATCGATATATTTAATTACGGCAGGTGAAAATATCTTTCTGGAAATCAAGATCAGGTTCGATGGGGTATTCGCCGTTAAAACAGGCCAGGCAAAAATTCTCTTTACCCATACCTGTTGCTTCAACCAACCCTTCAATGGAGAGATAAGTCAGTGAGTCAAGACCAAGATAATCTGTTATTCCTTTAATATCGTAATTGGCGGCAATGAGTTCCTTGTCTGACGGAAAGTCTATCCCGTAATAACAGGCATGGCGGGAGGGAGGGCAACTAACCATCATGTGGATCTCTTTTGCCCCCATTTTCCGCAGAGAACTAATCCGGCTCCGACCTGTTGTCCCCCTGATTATTGAATCTTCAATAATAATAACCCGTTTCCCTTTCAGCAACGACCTGACCGGATTTAACTTTATTCGCACCGAAAAGTCCCGCATTGACTGGCTGGGCTGGATAAAAGTACGACCTACATAATGGTTGCGAATCATACACATTTCCAGAGGAATTCCTGACTGGCGGGAGTAGCCAATGGCTGCGTAGTTCCCTGAATCCGGAAAGGGCATGACAAAATCAGCATCTATGTCTGTTTCTCTTGCCAGTATTTTCCCCATGCGCGTCCGGGCTTCATAAACATTGAAACCAAAAATATTGCTGTCCGGACGGGCAAAATAGACATGTTCAAAAATACATTGGGTTTTTTGACGGGACGGCCAGGGAAAAAAAGATTCCAATCCATCTTTATTGATGATTACCACCTCTCCCGGCTCAACATCCCGTTGATATTCGGCCTCAATCAGATCAAGAGCACAGGTTTCAGAGGCCACCACCCAGGCACCGCTTTCCAGCCGGCCAATACATAGGGGACGAAATCCATTGGGGTCACGCACAGCAATCAGGGTATCTCTATTCATCATCAGCAAGGAGTATGCACCACGGATGCGGGCAAAACTTTCTTTGATAGCGTTGAGTAGACCTGATTTCAGGTTTCGGGCCATTAGATGGATAACTATTTCGCTATCCATGGTGGTCTGGAAAACCGATCCATCTTCCTCAAGATTGTGTCGTAGTTCCCGGGCATTAACCAGGTTGCCGTTATGGGCAACAGCAAGGGGTTCATTCCGGTGGGTCACCAGAAATGGCTGACTGTTGATTATATTGGAATCGCCGGTGGTGGAATAGCGGACATGTCCAACCGCAAGATGACCGCTGAGTTTTTGCAGATTATCTTCATTGAAAACTTCAGAAACAAGCCCCATATCCTTGTGAAGAAAAACTTTACGGCCATTGCTGACCACTATGCCCGCACTTTCCTGCCCTCTATGCTGAAGTGCATAAAGACCAAAATAGGTAAGTTTGGCGGCTTCTTCATGACCATAAATACCACAGATACCGCATTCATGAGCAGGTTTACCTGTTGCAGCGTTGTTAATGGAATTTTTTTTTTGTACCATGATCATTTGTTATTGTTCAAAGTAAAAAAGCACAGCAGGACAACTCCTCTGTGCTAAGGGTCTGTAAAAAAACAGATCAATATAATAATATTTGAAACAGATTTTTATCTTTTTTTCAAGGCAATATATGAATAATTGTTCAATTATAGCATATAATATATTAAAGTGAATGTGGTTGTATACTCTTTTGCCGGTATTTTTTGTATCATTTTCATTATGTTATTTTTATGGAACAAGTTATCCACAAGACCTCTACTAATCATTTGCGGAGCCTATAAGTTTGAATATTAAATCAATTCAATTAACGAAAACAGTTAAAGCCGCCGGTTGAGCCGCTAAACTTGGCCCAGGGGACCTGAGCCGAATTTTATGTGGTCTGCAGTTGCCAACGGATTCTAATCTGATAGTTGGCTCCGAGACCTGCGATGATGCCGGGGTTTACCGTTTAAATGAAGATACTGCCCTGATTCAGACCGTTGATTTTTTTACGCCCATTGTTGATGATCCCTTTGACTTTGGCAGAATCGCCGCCGCCAATGCTCTGTCTGATGTTTATGCCATGGGAGGTAGGCCGTTGCTGTGCATGAATATCCTCGCCTGTCCGGTGGGGATTCTTGCCGATCAGGTTTTCCGGGATGTGGTTGAAGGCGGGCTGGCAAAAATAAAAGAGGCCGGAGCCTTGTTAGTGGGGGGACATTCCATTGAGGACAGTGAACTGAAATATGGCTTGTCTATAACCGGCATTGTTCATCCAGACCAGGTACTTCTTAATGCCGGAGCCAGGGCCGGAGATGTACTGGTGCTTACCAAGCCTTTGGGAACAGGGATTTTGTCAACAGCAATCAAAGGAGAGCTGGCTGGCTCTGAACTTGTAAAATCTATGGTGGAGGTAATGGCAGCTCTTAACCGGCTGCCCATGGAGATCGTCAGGGAAGAAAATCTTGTTGTCCATGGTTGTACTGATATTACCGGTTTTGGTCTATCAGGTCATCTCCATGAAATGGCTGAAGCCTCTGGAGTTTCTCTTCATATTGACTGTTCGGCTCTGCCGATTTTGCCCGAAGCCCTTGAATTTGCCAATATGGGGATTATCCCGGCAGGAGCTTACCGAAACCAAGAATATTACAGTCAATGGGTAAAGAACTCTCGTCCACAAGGAAATGCTCTGACAATGCTCTGCTACGATCCCCAAACCTCCGGGGGATTATTGCTTGCCATGCCGCTGACGGATGCTGAGCAGCTGGTAATGAAATTAAAGGAAGAAAAGTACCCCTTCTGTTGCAATATTATTGGTAAGGTCGGTACGAATGATCCCGGCTTTGTTTTTTTAGAGTAACCAGCATGGCTGGACTTGATTGATCAGCCCCCTGAGGGTCTGTTAGAAAATAAGATGACTAATTCTGATCCTAAGTTTGTGCCTGTATCTGAGCAATTATGTTTTCCTACCATATTTTATCAGGTATCAGCAGGGAGATAATCAGACGGGTAAGCTGTTCCATATCATCAAGGCTAACCTGTTCATCCGAGGAATGGACATTGGTCATGCCGGTGGCAATAATGGCGGTTTTAAGTCCATAACTGTTGAAAATATTCGCATCACTGCCGCCGCCGGCAATCCCGAATTCAAGGGGAATCCTTACAGCGTTTGCGGCTTTCTGGATCTCGCAGATGACCTTATCATTCATGGTCAATTGCATAAGGGGAAAGTCTAGTTTAATGCTGATCTGCACTTCCGGGGCTGCGGTTATCCTGTTGCCTGTATCCTGCCATTTGGCAATGGTGGTGGTAAAAATAGAAGTTATCTCCCGGCTCAGTGCATCAAGTTTTTCTTGCGAATGGCTGCGGATTTCCCCACCAATGATAACTTCTTCCGGTACAATATTACTTGCCACTCCGCCTTTGATGGTGCCAAAATTTACGGTACTTACCTGGTCAATTCTACCGGATTGAATTTTTGATAAAGCCAAGGCTGCCAAGGTAATTGCGTTTACTCCCCTTTCAGGATGAAAACCGGCATGGGCGGCTGTTCCTTTGATCACTATCTGGACCCGGTTGCAGGCTGGGGCTGAGATTATTACCCTGCCAAATCCGGTGGAGTCAAGGGCGTAACCAAACTTGGCTTGAATATGATCAGGATTAAGGGCTTTGGCACCTAACAGTCCGATTTCCTCACACACAGTCAGGACAAACTCCACCGGTCGAAAAGCAAACCTGTTTTCCCTGATCACCCGCATCGCCTCGATGAGGGCGGCTATACCTGCCTTGTCGTCACTACCAAGGATGGTTGCTCCCCGACTGGTAAAAACATCGTTTTTTCTGTTGACCTTGATACCGGTACCCGGTTCAACTGTATCGAGATGACAGTTGATAAAAATAGGCTCCTCGTCTAATGAACCTGCAAAACGAAAGAATAAATTACCGCATTCCGAACCGGTAACGCTGGCAGAGTCATCCTCAAACGAACTGTCCGGGGACAGTTCGATAAAAAGTTCTTTGACCTTGTCTGCCATCCTTCCTTCCTGGCGTGAAGGGCTGTCTGTTTCGCAAAGAGTGACAAAAAGCTCAGCCAGCCGTTCTCTATTGATTATCATATATTATGCTCCATCAGAACACCCGCGTGATAGCTTATCCATTCTCCCCGACCGATATAATCCACTTCTTCGGTGGTGGATGGTTTAACCTGAGTTGAGCGATTTTTGTAACTATTCAGCGAAATGAACAAACTCCCATAATCTTGGGCTGTAACTATTCAGATGTGCTTCACGGAGTCTCGCTTCGCTCACTTACCTAGTGTCCTGTCAACGATGCTCTGACGCATCTTGTTCGTTTTTTTCCGCAGATGCGTTTTTGTATCTTGGGTCACATAGTCCTACTATGCGACCCAAGATACAAAAACGCAGATGCAAAAAAATCCTGCACAATATTACGCCATTTCATCGTTGACACGACACTAGCACATATCTGCGTCATAAAATCGCTCAATTCAGGTGTAAATGTTAATGATAAGTATTTATTTGCTCCTCTACTCTTGCCCCTTAGGGCTCAAGATCACAACAATCGGAGACGGATCATGGAAAATATGCCGTTACTTTATAATATCACTGTCTTACTCTTCGCCCTTTTTTTCCTATTCATTCAGATCAACGCGGTCAGTACCCGGACTGTGACCAATGTTGAAAAAGCGATTTTTGCCGGCGGATGTTTCTGGTGTATGATAAAACCCTTTGAAGAGTTGGATGGGGTTGTGTCGGTAATCGCTGGATATACCGGCGGTGAGACGGAAAATCCTAATTACCATAACTATGGAGCGGGAGGTCATATTGAAGCCATTGAGCTATTATATGATTCGAGCATAATTTCTTATCCTGAACTATTGGAGGTGTTCTGGCGACAGATTGACCCTACTGATCCAGACGGTCAGTTCGTTGACCGGGGCCATGAATATAGCTCGGCAATATTTTATCTAAATGAAATTCAGCACTTGGCCGCTAAAAAATCAAAAAACATACTGGCAGTAAAAGAGGTATTTGACCAGCCCATTGTCACCCCGGTAATTCCGGCAAAGGTGTTTTATAAGGCTGAAGACTACCATCAGGATTATTATAAGGAAAATCCATTCCGCTACAAAATATATCGAAGTGCTTCCGGTCGCAACAAGTTTCTTGAGAAAATCTGGGGAAAGGACAAAATGAAAAAGGATAAAACTGATCTCAGGAAAACATTAACCCCACTCCAGTACCAAATAACACAAGAGGAAGGTACTGAACCGCCATTTGATAATTCTTACTGGGATAATATAAAAAATGGTATTTATGTTGATATAGTTTCCGGCGAGGTACTGTTCAGCTCCCTGGACAAGTACGATTCCGGCACTGGTTGGCCCAGTTTCGTGAAGCCGTTGGTGCCGCAAAATATTATAGAACGGCTTGACCATAAACTTTTTTCAATCAGAACCGAAGTACACAGCCGGCAGGCGAATTCACACTTGGGTCATGTGTTTAATGACGGACCGACCCCCATCGGTCGCAGGTTCTGCATAAACTCTGCGGCTCTTCGTTTTGTGCCGGTTGAAGAAATGGCAAAGGAAGGGTATGAGGATTTTTTGGGATTGTTTAATAAATAAGGCATTGTTAATTTAGTAGATCCCGAAGCTCATCGTTCCACTTGGCCATTAAGAGCATAATGGCACATTGAAGCATCTGTTTACTTTTACTGTAACATTTTGCGCCTCAACCTCGCCAAGAAATGGCGAAACAAGCTATTGTAGCCTTCAACGGTGAATGTTTCTGCCTTGGATTGTATATGCTTATCGATCGGAACGAAATTTTCGTAAGGCTTCCAGAAGTCGGTCATTACTTGTCCGATTTCTTTGTCTTGCAGAGAACCCCATAATTGCTTGCCGGTTGCAATGCCACGGTCGCCCAACACGCAGTCGACGAATCTTTTCCCATGCCGATCAACAACAATCCAGATCCAGCAGTAGTTTTTTTTGAAGAGATATAGATGTGCATTTCATCAATTTCCACAATCTCCAGATCGGAATTGGAGCGAAGCTCTGTCACTTTTTCACCGAACGATTTGATCCAATTGTAGACTGTCACATGGCTACACTGCAAGAACCGGCCTAGTGTCGTGTCAACTCTCAAATGACGCATCTCGCTTCCCTCGTTCCCACGCTCCCGCGTGGGAATGGCAGACACACAGGTCTGCCCCTACCCAACAGTTACATTATTTTTCCGACAAGATTTGAAGATGACGAACAATAAGATTATACAGCTCGATCTGGCATTCATCCACCTCTTTTTCCCGGTTCCGGGTGACAGCTTTGAAAAACTTGCCGCATACCTTATGATCTGCCCGGGACCAGGAAGAGGTAAAACCTTGTTTTTCCACTGCACCATCATGCGGAACTTCCGGGCTGTCCCGCCGGGCATGTGCCCAGTTGATCACAGAATGGAAATAGAGAATTGAACGATCAAGAAGGATATAAAAAAGCTGGATATTATCCACCGGCCCCATCTTTAATTCCAGATTATCCAACCGTACCCCTAACATCCTGGTGCCGGAGAGCATGTCCTTACCCTTAATGGCGGTACCGGCAGCTCCTATCACACCGCCAATGGTCGAAAAAACCCCAAATGAAATTCCGGCCACCGCCAGGTCAAGGCCGGCTCCCATGGCTGCACCACCCAGAGCCCCGGTCATGATGAGCTGTTTTCTGCTCAACCCTAAAAACTGCCAGGTTTTTTCACTGAACAGGTCTTCTCGTAAAATGGCCTGGGCCGGCAGCTCAAGATTGAAAATATTATGCTTAAACAACCGACGAATCTGCTGATGCACCTCCCGTTCCTTCTGGCTGACCAACCTGTTAAACTGATCGGCCAGCTTTTTTTGTAATTTTTCTTCATCAGCACCGCCTTCTGCAACAATAGTACTCTCCGTCCAGCTCAACACCTCAATCAGCATCTCAATCAACAACTCAGCAGTCCTTTCTATTCGGCTATGCCAATTTTGCTCCAAGGCGGTGATAACCAGTTTAAGATTTGGTTCCAGCTCCTGGTCAATCACTCTCAAGCTTTCCAGCAGACTTATCCTTTGTCCATAAGTGGCTCGTAACGAGTTGAAAATTCTGGTTGAATTAAAATGTTTACGAAGCTCTCCTGTCCAATCATCAAGAAAATCACTCCCATCTTCCTTGAAGTTAAGAATTGCCATCCTCGGCCGACCGGTAAGACGAAGAATTTCCATCTCGGCCTTGTCAATATTTCGCAAGGGCCGGGAACCATCCACCACAAAGATAACCCCGGCACCACCTGCAAGGGGCTGAAAAAGCTGACAATCATCATGAAAAGCCGGGTCTTCCTGGTGAGCAGCAATAAAATCAGCAAGTAACCGGTCATCGGCTCCCTGGTAAGCCTGCATCCATTTGAGGGTATGCCGGGGATTCTGAAAACCAGGGGTATCCACAAAAGAGATTATTTCACGATTATCAATGATAACCGGAAACCTGCACCACTCTTTTGTTTCCCCGGGAACAGGGCTGACCCGGACGGAATCATCTTCAGCCAGGGTAGACAACACTGAAGATTTTCCCTCATTGGGATGCCCGACCACTGCAAATTCAGGATTTTTTTGTTCCTGTTCCTGTCCCTGTATCCGGTTCATTTATTCACCTATTCGTAACCGTTCACCAGGCAAACACATTGCAACCATGGATCACCCAGAGCAGCCAGTTTCTGTTGCCAGACCCCATATTCGCCCGCCCGCACCGGTGTAAAAATGCTCTCCCGTTTCGGTCTGCCAATCAGACATATCGTGACCATAATCTTATCCCCTATTTGTTCGCGTAACTTTTTAAGAAAAGTAAAAAACTCTTCTATGGGAGGCTGCCAGGCTTCCTGCAGCAAGAGGATTGTATGATTTTCCGGCAATTCATTTTTTATTTTTTGGACAAGCAACTCAATATCCAGATCGTCATCAAGTCTTAAAATCTGTCCCGGCTCTATATGCAGGCATTCTCGCAGCAGCCTGGCAAATAACTCCGGCTGGCAGTCATCATAGAGTTCGTCCGGAATTAAAGACAGGATCTGATCGGTTGCTATTATTACCGCTGCTGTTACCTGAGATTCAGGCGGGACAGGAGTTAGTTGCCCAGGCGGGGATAAAGAAGAAATATTATCTGGACAAGCTGCCTCTGTATCAATCACAGGGGTACACATCCGTCTGATCACCTGCTGATGCAGAGCACTGTCAAAACGAAGCCGAGACAACATGGTTCGTTCAGTCAACCAGGCCGACAAGAAAAGGAAAACCCGAGGCAGCAGGCCATAAACCAGAATAGCCATACAGAGAAAAGGCCACCAGGAGACGAGATCATCACTGACAAGATGATAGATGCCCTCTTTGAGGATCAAATGACTACCGCTAATCTGGTCAAGATCAGGATGTCCAAGACCGGCAGGCATCAGCCATGACCAGGGCCAGGCAATTATTTTCACCAGAGCATATACAATTTCAGCAGATTGGGACAGGGTTGACTGCCAGCCAAAGGCGATATCAGTGATTGTCACCTTCAGCAGGGTAGCAGCAAGCAGGCCCAGGTTAAAACCGATGGCAAAGAGCTGGATAATCCGAAAAAACGGCAGGATAAAGAGAGAACCATATATCTTTTTATGACGACGCAGAAAACCGCCAAATGTACCATGCCATTGTCTCTGCTCTCCACCCAACAAAGCCTGACGGCGAATCTTATCCGACAACCAGGTCACCCCATTGCCGATCAGATTACAGGTAAGCGGCAGCCACCGGCGTCCTCGTAATCTGGAGATAAGCCAGGAAAACGGCATCAGAGCAAGCAATATGATCTGAGTGACCACAAACAAAACCATATACATGGAGACATTGACCGGAACCTCACCTAAGTAAGTGAGAAAAGACCAGGCCATGATACCGCCGATTAGAAGGCCAATGACAAAAAACAGACAACTAAATATCCCTAATACTTCTGTCAATATCTGGCCAGGCAGGCGGATTTCATTATCAGATTGTCGGCGGCGCTCCTGCAACCAGATACTCAGTAAATAATTTTCAAACTTTTTTGTATTTTTTGTATTTCTTTTATTGCCTTTATCTTTATGCTGATCGCCTACGCTCATCTGTTCATAAAAGGCTTCTGCCCGCAAAGCAAGTTTCCGGTCCCGTTGTTGCAGTTCTTTTTCTTGTTTTAGATTTTTTTTGTCAATCTGTTCCTGATTGAGGAAAAATTCCAGATCAAGAATATCAGACAGCCGCCAATGTAACTTCATTTAACAACCTCATGTACGCGACCCTGTGTGGTCGCCCCTACATAAACCGCAAACTGACCGGGCAGTGATCAGAGCCGGTAATGTCGTCATGAATACCCGCCCCCTTTACCCGGTCTCGACTGCCGGGGTCCACCACAAAATAATCAATCCGCCAGCCAATATTTCTTGCTCTGGCATTAGAACGATAACTCCACCAGGTGTAATTTTCCGGCTCCTGATTAAACATGCGGAAAGAGTCCTCAAATCCGGCTTGCACAAGCTCATCCATCCAGGCCCGTTCCCGGGGAGAAAAGCCGGGATTTTTCCGGTTTGCTGCAGGATTGGCAAGATCAATCTCCCGATGAGCCACATTCAAATCGCCACAAAGAACCACTGATTTTTTATCGCTCAACTTCTCCATGAAAAGCAGGATCTCATCATTGAACCTCTGCTTAAAATCAAGCCGCTTTAATTCAGGCTGAGCATTTGGGAAATAACAGTTTATCAGAAAAAAATCATCAAATTCAAGGGTAAGAGTCCGCCCTTCTCTATCAAACTCATCTATTCCAAGCCCGTATAATACATTTTTTGGTTTTATCCGGCTGAACACTGCCGTGCCCGAGTAACCTTTTTTCACGGCCGGATACCAATAGACATGGTAATTAGGGATTTCTTTCACATCCTCCGGCAACTGCTCCGGCATTGCTTTAATTTCCTGAAGGGCAAAAATATCAGCATCAAATTCATGGAAAATATCGAGAAACCCTTTTTTCAACACTGCCCGCAAACCATTGACATTCCATGACACCATAACAATCTCTTTGCCGCCGGATTTAACAACCGACTTCTTAGCTGCTAACCGCCGGGGAGTTACCCCAATCCGGGGACATAAATCCGCCAGCCGGCAGCGGTCACAATGGGGAAAACGAGGTTTACATATTTCCTGGGCAAAAGCAACCAGCAGAGAGTTAATTCTGATCCAGTATTTTTCAGGAAGAATACGCCGCAGCTCCATTTCTGTCTGCAAGGGAGTTTTGCTCTGTACCATTCCCCAGATATTCATAATCCGGTGCACATGGGTATCCACACAAATAGCGGGTCGGCCAAAAGCCAGAGCCACTACAAGATTGGCAGTTTTCCGGCCAACCCCCGGAAGCTGAATAAGCTCTTTGATGGTCTCCGGGATCC
>CAYRGM010000048.1:0-12676 GCA_964423765.1 uncultured Desulfobulbaceae bacterium | reverse complement strand
AAAGTTGACAACAATGCAGCACCAAAGCGGGATAGGGTCAGGGTGTCTTGCTAACGACCAAGCTCACCTGCCGCTATGGAGCGCCAGCGGAATAGCGGTCAGGTGTAGCGCATTGTTCGCTGTTTTTTAGCTTAATCTCTTGATTTCCTCTATGATCTTATCAATCACTTCCGTATTATAAATTTTTTTCTTTTTCCCGGAACCCTTGACGGAATACACGAAAAACACATGGCCGCCAAAATCGTTTTTGAACCGCTCATGATTTTTGCGGTGCATTTCAACCCATTGATATTGGTTAATAGACTGCCCAGATTTTATTGGTTTAATTTGTATTCCAACATTTTTGCCATTTATCGGTATATAAAAATCCACTCCATAAGTCCTGTCCCACTCATCTGGTGCTGGTTCTATCTTATGATTCACAATTGATTCAAGTTGACCATAAATTGTATCAATCTCTGACCGGTAGCCTTCATAAGTTCGGTTGAGAACCAAATTGTAGGCATAGTCAATGCATTCTTCCTCTGATATTGAATCGAGCTCACTACGGACAACCTCAGATATTTTTATATATAATGTCTGCCCCAGCCCTGCTATATACTCTCTTGTGATTTTAATCCCTTCTTTCTTCTTTTGGCGTGCATTGTTAAAATAGAATTTTTCCCATTCTCCGAAAGTTTTTGGCGCACAAGTTCTTATTAACTCCGATGTTGGACCGACACTATATGCTTTATTTAATCCCCATCTGTTCATTCCATAATTCAACAGGGTTTCCCTCCTGAATTTCAGATTATGTCCATCTGAACCCGTTAGCCATTCTTTATTCATAGTTTCCTCAAATTTAAAAATTTGTTTTTGTATTTGTATTCAGTCTGCTCGTCAACTCTGGCAAGACCATTTTTTATTAAATGAGCATTTAAAAATGTCTTATTTTTGAGATATAAATAGCAAAATAAATTGTTGTCGCCGTCATGCTTTTCACGATCAAATCTCATATATACTTTCTGATTTTTCGTCTTAATCTTTAAAAACTCGATAGCATCTCCATTTAGCATTGGATCTTCTCTTATTCCAATCAAACGGACAGTTAAACCGTTGCTAAGCACAAGAAGTTCGGGACTGATAATTTTTTTTACAGAAAAATATTCTTCTCTGTGATTCGAGTTTTTGTCTATCTTTGATCCGAATTGTAATTTCTTAGGATCAATTTTTTTATCAAATGCATGAAAGTCTTTGAAAATATACGGAAGTTTGCTAATTTCTTGGTCAAAATCAATATCAATTACACCCTGTGTGGTAAATTCATACTTAGCTCCAAATAACTCTGATTGATTGACCTGTAGCTTTTTCTTGATAAAAGGAATAAATTCATGATTGATTTCGTAACCTACAGAATTCCTTCCATTGTTTTTTGCTGCCAAGGTAGTAGTACCACTACCAAGAAATGGATCAATGACCGTATCGCCGACAAAAGAGAACATTTTAATTAATCTTTTAGGAAGTTCTTCTGGGAACATTGCAATATGGCCGTCTTGCTTTGCACCTCCAAAGTTCCAGTGTCCAGAAAAGTATGTTTTCCATTCATCTTTTGTCATTTTTGACAATTCTTTGATCTCTTTTTCAGGTCTCTTAGGGGTGCCAAGTTTCTTGAATAATAATATAAACTCATAGTCAATTGAAAGAATACCATTGCGAGGAAATGGAAAACTCCCCATTATACTTGCTCCGCCGGTGGTATTTGTTGTTGTCTTTTTCTGCCATATGATAGCTCCCATATAATCAAATCCTATGCTTTCGCAGAATTTTACAACCTCAGTTCTGATTGGAATAACTTTATATCTTCCATAATAAACAGCACGAGCGAATTGATCTCCAATATTGACACAAAGCCTACAGCCGTTATTAAGAACCCGATAGCATTCTTTCCAAACAAGGTTTAAGTTATTAATATATTGTTCATAGCTATCATTAAATCCTATTTGTTTGTCTGAACCATAATCTTTTAATTGCCAATATGGGGGAGAAGTGATGACAAGGTGAACTGACCTGTCTTGCATTTCTTTCATGCACCGACTATCACCCTGAATAACTTTATGTTGTGTTTGCATTTTGATACCAAGTTAATTCTTATTGAGTTTCATACAGCGAACATGACGCTTCAGTGGACTGGCAACTCGTTGGCGATTTTTTGTGTAGATTTAAGGTAATCGATTTTGAGAAAGTTATCGGTATATCCACGGCAAGTTAGTGAGTTCAGTCGTTAGAAGAAAAATAATCAGTCTGAGGTAACTTAATATATGAAGTCATTCCAGTGGGATAAAAATTTTTTAACTGGTTTAGAAACTGTTGATGAACAGCATCATTTTCTCGTAAATATCATTAATCAATATGGTAATCTTTTATCTAAAAACAAAGTTGTATTTAATGATGTTGAGACCATATTTAAAGAACTCGCCGATTATGCTCAATATCATTTCCAAGACGAAGAAGCACTTATGCACCGTGCCGGTATAGATCAACATCACCTCAAACATCATATTAAAGTACATCAAGCATTTTTGCATGAAGTAATGGCTATGCATGCAGGAATCTCTGAGGAGAATTTAGGCCCCGCACAACATCTGTTCAGTTTCCTGACTAATTGGCTCGCTTATCATATCCTCGGTTCTGACCAAAATATGGCCAGGCAGATTTTAGCCATTCAATCTGGTGTAAGTCCGGATCAAGCCTATGAGAAAGAAGAAAAAGAAAGTCATTCGTCTACAGAGCCCTTACTTGCTGCATTGAATAGTTTGTTTCAGCAAGTTTCTGAGAGAAATAAAGCCTTAATAAGGCTCAATCAATCGTTAGAGGAAAAAGTTGCTACACGAACCAAAGAATTATTAGAAGCAAACATTCATCTTGAAGAACTTTCTTTAACGGATGTCCTAACAGGACTTCCTAACCGGCGGCATGCTATGCGTCGTTTATCCTCTTTATGGAAAGAATCTATTGAAACTGATTCACCATTGGTTTGTATAATGATAGATGCAGATCACTTTAAAGGCGTAAATGATACCTATGGCCATGATGCTGGTGATGCTGTTCTAATAGAATTGGCGACGACATTACAACATTCGTTCCGTAATGACGACATTGTCTGTCGTTTAGGCGGAGATGAGTTTTTTGTTATCTGCCCTGATACAGATAAAAATGGGGGAATGCTCATTGCTGAGGTAGTACGCAAGAAAGTATCAGAACTCAGGGTAGTAACTGGTGGCGAACCTTGGCATGGTAGTGTTAGCATCGGTGTCGCACCCCGCACATCAAATTTAAATAGCTATGAAGAATTAATTAAACTATCAGACAAAGGTGTTTATATCGCTAAGCAAGATGGAAAGAATTGTGTAAGAGCCGCAAACTAACATGTAATTAAACTAATTATGTAACTATTCAGGGAGATGAACAAACTCCCATAAACTTAGGCTGTAACTGTTCAGATGTGCTTTATATTCGTTCATTTCGGAGTCTCGTTCCTCGCTTACCTGAGCTTTGAAGCGTACTAATGTTACTCAAGAAGCTCAAAATGGGCGGAGAGGTAAGCGAGGAACGAGACTCCGTGGAGTGCAGCTGAATAGTTACCTAATTATAAACATAAATCCACGAGTTTCTAAACAAGACTTTCCAGCACGGATACAGTCGGCTAACGCGTCTGCGTAGCTGAAGGTAGTGTTGGGCTTTATATAGAGTAAAAAAAAAGGGTCAAGTGTACTGTTAACTTTTGATGAGTTTGTAAAGCAGTAAAAAAGGAGGGAACACTCAAACAAAAAGCTGCATAAAAAAGCGACATCTTACTTGACATATACCGTGTAATAGTCGTTGTATTGTGTCATTACCGCATTCTTAATGGCTCAGGTATTCACTCAATAATAACCCGTTCTTCATCCGATTGTTTGGCAAAGTGAATATCTCCTATAATGAAAGGAGTTTCTCCTAATGCTGTAAATTGCTGGAGGATATCATCTACTTCCTCTTTGTGAGCAATTGCCAGCATACCAATACCCATATTAAAGGTACGGTACATCTCCTTTTCCGGGATGTTGCCTTTTTCCTGAAGATAAGAAAAAACTGGAGGAATACTCCATGACCCTTTGTTGATTACAGCTTTAGTATTTCCGGGCAGGATTCTCGGAATATTATCGATGAAACCACCGCCGGTATTGTGAATTAGACCATTGATGCCGTGATTCCGTAATATTGCGAGTACGCTTTTTACATAAATCCTAGTTGGCTTGAGAAGTTCTTCACCTGCGGTACAACCAAATTCTTTAACATGGTCATTCACAGATAAGTTTAATTCATCAAAGAGAATTTTTCTCACAAGAGAGTAGCCATTAGAGTGGAGACCGGATGATGCAAGACCTATAATTTTATCGCTGACCCTGATATCGCTGCCATCAATAATTTTTTTTCTTTCAACCATTCCAACAACAAAACCAGCAAGATCGTAATCATTTGGCTGGTATAGTCCCGGCATCTCCGCAGTTTCCCCTCCGATCAAGGCACATCCTGCCAGCTCACACCCATCCGCAATCCCTTTGACCACATCTGTTGCCAAGCTAAGATCAAGTTTGGATACAGCCAAATAATCAAGAAAGAAAAGCGGTTTGGCTCCACTTACCACAACATCGTTGACACACATGGCTACCAGGTCAATGCCTATGGTATCATGTTTGTTGCAAAGATTGGCCACCATGAGTTTGGTGCCTACGCCATCGGTGGAAGAAATAAGCACAGGATCTTTATATCCGGCATTGCCTATGGCATAAAGTCCGGAAAAACCGCCTATATCACCAATAACACCTCTTCCGTGGGTTTTTTCTGCAATTTTTTTAATACGGGAGACAAATTCATTACCTTTGTCTATATCAACCCCGGCTTCACTATATTTTGACATTTTCTCTTGGGTTATGATTTTATGACCAGGAATATAATTCCTTTTTAGATGCAAAAAAGCCTGCAGATGAGAACAGGCTCCAGTAAAGTGTTGATTTCAAAATAGACAGATGGTTACCTTGAAAAATTGCCTTTTCGCCCAAACTCTTTGTTGCAAGGAAAATCTTATCCTCGGAATATTAACGATATGCCTGCGGTAAAATCTTTCTTGTGCCTCTATTTTGAACGAAAATTCTAATTTTTCAAGGCACCCAGATGTCGTAAACGAATTTATAGAGAAATGCTCTGTTTTTTGGATATTTATTTGCTACTTTACCGACCTCAAGCACCATCCGCCTACCATTTGATTTAAGCATGCTGTCTTCGGAATCCAAGTAACAGCGAAGCGGCGAGTAAGAAGCGAGACTATTAAACCTGAGTTGAGCGATTTTCTAACTTGATCTGCACTGATCTCCTGCACGCCAAGGCTTCCCGAAAATTCTCAACAGACCAACGGGTATGCCTGCGGTTTTCTTAGAAGTCTTGGCACACAGCAGTGCAGCGGCGAGATATCAGCACATATCTGCGTCATAAAATCGCTCAATTCAGGTTAAATGAACAAATAGATAAGCGAGGAGCAAGACTACATGAAGCACTCGTAGACAGTTACAATACTATCAAGTGCCATCTGAATTATTACGATTAGACAATAAAACGACTTCCATCTTGCAATTTAACTTACTTTTTTTTATTAAACATTGTCAATAGGTTTATGAAAGCAGTATTATAATCCGGTAACTATTCAGCTGCACTCCGTGAAGCACATCTGAACAGTTACAGTCCAAGTTTATGGGCGTTTGTTCATCTCGCTGAATAGTTACAAATGGCTTACTGTAGCAGTGAACGGTTACTCTTTTGATTACTTTTACTTACCTGATTGCATGGAATTTTTTCTCACTCTTGTTGGCTTAATTTTGATACTTGAAGGGCTGCCATATGCTGCCTCTCCGGAAGCCATGCAACGATGGCTCCGGCGACTCCTGGAAATGCGTCCTGATCAGTTACGGGTGATGGGGATGGTTTCCATGGCCTTTGGTTTTTTTCTCTGTTTTCTGACTTTGCAGTCGGGATTATTCTAAGAGGGATGTAAAACATTTGGGTTATGCAAAAAAACAGAAGGTAGAAGTCATAAGTTAGAAACTGATAATTGTTTTGTTAGATTATTTTCCTGACTACTCGTAGGCTCACTTACCGGGAGTTTCGTTGCACTTGCTTTGCTGTTTTCATTTTTATTGTTTGCTGCTTTGTTGTGCTTGGCTTGCCGGGCATGGAGGATTATATGAAAGGTGGTCACTATGACCTCTGCCCATGCCACAGTGACCACCTTGCATAATTCGCTTAAATTCTCACCTGTTGGCTGGTCAATTTGCTCACCGACCATGCTAGTTACTGTTACCTTAAGGCTAAAATGGAAAAAACACCAAAAAGAGAGATGATAGGTTTTGAGGGGAAAGTACTATTTGATACCCTCAGACGACTCCATCGTCGCAGGGCAACCGGCAATCTCAAGAAACTTATTGAAAAAACCCATCCGGCTGATCTGGCCTGGATATTTCGTTCTTTTGAACATGATGAACGAAAGGATATATTTCAGGTTATTGGTGAGACTGAAATTGTCGCTGATTTTTTAAGCGAACTGGATGCTTTAATCATGGTGGATATTGTTGCTGACCTGTCTCCTGATTTCATGGCGGATATTGTCACCAAGATGGCCTCCGATGATGCTGCTGATCTCCTGGAGGCTCTTCCTGAGGAAGTTGCTGTAGAGATCAGAGCCAGCATGGATGCCGCTGATCGGCAGGAAGTTGAGGAGTTGCTCAAGTATGATCCCCAGACTGCGGGCGGGATTATGTCGCCGGACTTCATGTATCTTGATGAACATCTCACGGTCGAGGAGGCAATAAAAAAGGTACAGAACCGAAGCGAAGAAAAAGAAATGGTGTTTTATCTCTATATCACCCATGGCGACGGGCAGTTGACCGGAGTACTTTCTCTACGGGAGCTACTGCTGCATCCCATGCATCGCAAATTGAAAAACATCATGAACACCAGGGTTATTTCTGTGACCACAGATACCGATCAGGAAGAGGTTGCCCATGTGGTCTCCCAGTACAATCTGCTTGCAGTTCCTGTGGTTGATGCTACTTTTCGACTTGTGGGAATCGTAACTGTTGACGATATTATTGATGTTCTGCGGGAAGAGGCCACTGAAGATTTTCTTCAGATGGCTGGTGCCGGTAAGGAACAGGAAATTCTTCTCAAGCCCCTTCATGAAAAAATAATGCTCAGAGCTCCCTGGCTTCTTGCTTCGTGGGTTGGCGGCATCGGGGCGATGCTGATAATTAGTTCTTTTTCAGAGGAACTCTATCAGGTATTGGCCTTGGCTGCTTTTATTCCTATAATTGCCGGTATGGGAGGGAATATTGCGACCCAGTCCTCCACTATCATTGTCAGGGGACTTGCCACTGGTCGGGTCAATATCAATCATTTCTTCAGGGTAATAGGTAAGGAGTTCATAGTTGGCCTGGTTCTGGGAATTGCTTTTGGTGTTCTGCTTGGTGTGGTGACATTTTTTCAGTATGAATCCCCGGTTTACCTTGGTCTGGTTGTTGGTCTGTCTGTGTTTGCGGTTATGACCATGGCTGCCACTATCGGTACTCTGGTACCCATGGTTCTGAAACGGTTCAATATAGATGCCGCTATTGCCTCCGGTCCTTTTATTACAACTTCTATTGATGTGCTTGGCATTACACTTTACTTTTCCATTGCCAAGCTCTTGCTTGATATTTAAGGAAATTATGCGTCAGTCGTCACCCCGGCACCCCATCTTCGCACGGTCGTGTCTGTCCGCATAGAGATAGGCTATCGGAGTCTCCCCTTGGTCGCTTACCTGCGAACAGACACGCCTGCACAAATCTGGGGTACCTGTGCCAACTGACAATCCTTAAGGTAATGGAAACAAATAGGTAACTATTCAGCTGCACTCCACGGAGTCTCGTTCCTCGCTTACCTGAGCTTCTTGAGTAGCATTAGTACGCTGCAAAGCTCAAAATGAACGAATAGGTAAGCGAGGAACGAGACTCCGTGAAGCACATCTGAACAGTTACAGTCTAAGATTATGGAAGTTTGTTAAGCTCGCTGAATAGTTACACAAATAGCTATAAACCCTGTGATGAGTTACGATTATGCATTTTCCTGTAAAGCTATCCTGTAAGGGACGGGTTGTTGTCCCTGTTGTTGTTTTTATTATTCTCCTGACCAGCGGCTGGGTTTTGTATCAGACCTTTCAACCCTCTCTCCATGACCCGGATGCGGTTCCCCGAGCGGTGCTGGCCCGTGGTGATCTGGCAGCAGATGAGCAAAATACCATCGAGGTTTTCAGGAGTGCAGCCCCGTCTGTGGTGTTTATTACTTCTATTACCCTGCGTCGTAATCTGTTCAGCTTAAATGTTTATGAAATTCCCAGAGGTAACGGTTCCGGTTTTGTCTGGGATAAACAGGGCCGAATTATTACCAATTATCATGTCATTGCCGATGCCAGCCGCCTTGAAATAACCCTGGCTGACCATTCCACCTGGAAAGCCGTACTGGTAGGCACTGCCCCTGACCGTGACCTGGCTGTGCTGCAGATTTCAGCACCTGAATATAAGTTGTTTCCCATAGCCATTGGGGAGTCTGAGAACCTTCTGGTGGGGCAGAAAGTATTTGCCATTGGCAACCCCTTTGGCCTGGACCAGACCCTGACCACCGGAGTGATCAGTGCCCTTGGCCGGGAGATAAAATCAACAACCGGCAGGACTGTTTCAGGTGTGATCCAGACTGATGCCGCTATCAATCCCGGTAATTCGGGGGGGCCGCTGCTTGACAGTGCCGGTCGTTTGATTGGGGTTAATACCGCAATTTATAGTCCAAGCGGTGTCAGTTCAGGCATTGGTTTTGCAGTGCCTGTTCATAAAGTTAACCGGGTGGTGCCTCAGATTATCAGGCATGGGCGAGTGATTAAGCCCGGGCTTGGGGTTACTCTTGCTCCACCACATCTTGCCCGTGAATTTGGGCTGCCAGGGGTCTTGATTTTAAATGTTCCGCCTGGTTCAAATGCAAAAAAGGCTGGTCTGAGACCTACCCGGCAGGTACGGGATGGCTTGATTCTCGGGGATTCAATTTTGGCGGTTAATGACAGGCCGGTTGATGATTTTAATAGTTTGCGAGACGAGTTGGAACGGTTTAAGGTGGGTGAAACTGTAACCCTTACCCTGCTTCGTGATGGAGTGCAAGAGAGAGTTGCCGTTACTCTTGAGGCTATTTGACTTGAAGAGAGAGGGGGCAGGTATGGAGTTATTTTCTACAGTTCTCCCCATCCTTGTACTGTACCGGAAAACTAATAATGAAGAAAAAGGGGAAAAATGAAAAAAAATATTATTCTTAAAGATTGTTACAAAAAGTATACATACGAACTTGATAAAGTATGTTCTCCTCAGGAAACCATCCGTCGTTTTCACTTGCGACTTGCCGATTTGAATCTTGATATACTTAAAGAAGTGCAAAGAATAGATAATGGTCGTCTTGGTATTCCTGTTTACTTCAGTGTCTGTGGTGAGGATGCTGAAAAAACCATCGGCAATAAAAAACAGATGGGAAAAGGCTCAACTCCTGAACAGGCAAAAGCCTCGGCCTGCATGGAGCTTGCCGAGAGGTTTAGCTTTTTTGCCTTCATGGCTGATGAGAGTAATTTCATTCATGATACCTGGGCCGGAATTAAATCGGCAGGTTATCCAGTTCTCACGCTGGATAAATGGTTGTTGTCAGTTCATGATGAAACGACCTCTGAAGAAGAGCTGGAGCAGTTGATCAGCAATATCCCCCTTCGCTGGGTATGGGCAAAAAACTTAAACCAGGACGAAGAAATTCTTCTGCCATTTTCATGGTTTTATGCCATCAATGAATTTAACGGTCCGGCTGCCGGTAATAGCATGGAAGAAGCAATAAATCAGGGAGTGGCTGAAATTGTAGAGCGACATGTCTGTGCTGAAGTCAGCCATGGACAGCTTGTTACCCCCGGCATTGATCCTGAATCCGTGCAAAACCCGGTGGCCAGGGAATTGCTTGATAAATTTTCTGCAAACGGCATAAAGGTTTATCTGAATGATTTTTCCCTTGATACCGGGATTCCAACGGTGGCAGCTCTCTGTTTTGATCCTGCCACATTCCCCCAAAGCAGTGAAATAGTTTATACCGCTGGGACAACCCCTGATCCTGAAAAGTCTTTGATTCGTGCCTTGACCGAGGTCGCTCAGTTGGCTGGAGATTTTAATTCCGGCTCCAATTATGTTGCCAGTGGTCTGCCTAAACCGTTGTCAATGGATGAAATCTCATATATTACTTCTTCGCAGGCTACTGTTGCCATTGATACCCTGCCTTGTCTTACTGATAACAATATCAGGGTAGAAGTTGAAAATTATGTAACCCAGCTCGCTAAAAAAGGGATGGAAGTGTTTATGGTTGATATTACCCATCCAGAGCTTGATATTGCAGCGGTTTACACCATTATTCCGGGCTGTCATTTCCGGGAACGATCCAGAGGACAGCAGGCTGGACTTTTCATTGCCAAACTGATTTATGAACAGCTCACCGACCTTAAGGAATGCGAGGCCCAGTTACAAAGGATGAAAGGAATTTTGCCGCAGGTATACTATCTTGAATTTTATCTTGCCAGAAATCTGATGGACAGAGGCCTTTTTGACAAGGCTGTAACCAGCTTTGAAAAATCTCTGACCATGGAACCGGAAGAGGAAGATATACCTTATATCTATTCTTATCTCGGTGACTGTCTCAAAGAGCTTGAGCGTTTTAATGAGGCAATTACTGTTATTGAAAAGGGACGGTTGTATGATGATGAACGACCTGATTTTCACAACATTCTTGGGGTCTGTTATTTTAAGACAGGTCGTTATCAGGATGCCATAAAACGATTTCACCGGGCAGTTGACTTAAATCCTGCTTCTGCCATTGACTATGCTAACCTTGGCATCAATTATAAAAAGGCAGGCAAGATCAAAGAGGCTGTGAAATATCTGGAGCTGGCTGTTTCTCTGGATTCAGAGCTTGATTTTGCTGCTATCAATTTGTTGGAATTATTGGCAGAGGAAGATGTGTGACAGACATCGTAATTTGATAATTGAAAATTGATAATTCTCGAACATAAAAGGGGCTTGATTATCAGTGGGCAGGTTACAGGGGGGCAGTGAAAGCTGCACAAGAAAATTGGTAACTTTTCAATAAGTAGGTACAGTCATGGTTTTGACAAATTACCTTAACAGCATATTGGAAACGGGGCTTTAGCCCCGTCACCTGCTTTAGTCAGGTTAGCGGGACTAAAGTCCCGCCTCCGAATCACCTTGTGCTTAACTTATATTGATCGCTGCCCAGACTTATTGAGAAGTTACGAAAATTGTCCAAAAAACAAGGCCTTTTTATAGGGCGTTTACGAGGTCTGTATGATCTGTAAAAACAATAAACAAAACACAAAAAACAAAACTATAGCCTGGCCGGTTATTCCTGTTGTTGATCAAACTATCCTAACCGAGGCTTTCAGGCTGGCTGAACAACAAAACTTAAAAGATGGGGCTGGAGAACGGAAAACCCTGATAGAGAAGATTAAAAAACTTCTTCAAGATCAAGATGCTGTTCTGGTTGCCCATTATTATACCAGTGATGATCTGCAGGCACTTGCCGAGGAAACCGGAGGATGTGTTGCCGATTCTCTGGAAATGGCAAGGTTTGGCCATGAACATCCGGCCACAACTTTAGTTGTTGCCGGGGTTTGTTTCATGGGGGAGACTGCCAAGATTCTTAACCCTGAAAAAAGGGTGTTAATGCCGGATCTGCGGGCAACCTGCTCTTTAGATCTGGAATGTCCAGTGGAGCTTTTTACTGATTTTTGCGACGCCAATCCTGAATATACCAGTGTGGTATACGCTAATACTAATGCCGCGGTTAAGGCCAGAGCTGACTGGGTGGTAACCTCTGGGATTGCTCTGCCGATTATTAAGCATTTGGCAGATAGGGGCGAAAAACTGTTATGGGCACCTGATCGTCATCTCGGCTCGTATGTGCAGAGAGAGACCGGGGTCGAAATGTTGATCTGGCCGGGAAGCTGCGTTGTGCATGAACAGTTCAAGGCCGAGGGGATAGCTAAGTTGCTGGAGAGATACCCGCAGGCCCAGGTGCTTGTCCATCCGGAATCTCCTTGGGATGTTATTGACATGGCTGATGTGGTAGGTTCCACCACAGCTCTTATTAATGCCTCCTGCAACTCTGATGTGCAGGAATTTATCGTTGCCACAGAGCCGGGTATTTTTTATAAGATGAAGCAGGCTTCCCCTGATAAACTGTTCATGGAAGCACCCGGCGGCGGTCTGGGTGGGAGTTGCGAGAGCTGTCTTCGCTGCCCATGGATGGCCATGAACGGATTGCGTAACCTTGCTGAGGTGTTAGAGTGTGACAGCAAAAGCAAAAATAATGAAATTTTTATTGATGAGGAAGTTCGCGTGAAAGCCCTGATACCAATGCAGAGAATGCTTGATTTTGCCCGTAGGATCAGGATATAGAATTTTCTTAATTGATAATTGATAATTATAAAGAGTGTGTTTAATAACTGAAGTTTCCCGTTTTTTTAGTAGCAGTGATCCGAGATCAACCATAA
>CAYRGM010000047.1:0-12910 GCA_964423765.1 uncultured Desulfobulbaceae bacterium | reverse complement strand
ATATACGGAAGATTGCTAATTTCCTGGTCAAAATCAATGTCGATTATACCCTGTTTTATAAATTCATACTTAGTGCCAAATAGTTCTGGTTGATTGGCTTGTAACTTTTTTTTGATAAAAGGAATAAAATCATGATTTATTTCATAACCTACAGAATTTCTTCCTATATTTTTTTGCAGCCAGAGTGGTGGTACCACTTCCAAGAAATGGATCAATGACCGTATCGCCAACAAAAGAGAACATTTTGATTAATCTTTTAGGAAGTTCTTCAGGAAACATTGCAATATGGCCGTCTTGCTTTGCACCTCCAAAGTTCCAGTGTCCAGAAAAGTATGTTTTCCATTCATCTTTTGTCATTATTGACAAATCTTTGATCTTTTTTTCATATTTTTTAGGGGTGCCAAGTTTTTTAAATAATAATATAAACTCATAATCAATTGAAATGATACCATTACGGGGAAATGGAAAGCTCCCCATTATGCTTGCCCCACCGGTGGTATTTGTTGTTGTTTTTTTCTGCCAAATGATAGCCCCCATATAATCAAATTTCAGGCTTTCACAGAATTTTATAATCTCCGTTCTGATTGGAATAACTTTATATCTTCCATAATAAACAGCACGGGCGAACTGGTCGCCAATATTGACACAAAGCCTGCAACCGTTATCAAGAACCCGATAGCATTCTTGCCAAACAAGGTTTAAATATATTAATATAATTTTCATAGCTGTGATTAAATCCTATTTGCTCATCTGAACCATAATCCTTTAATTGCCAGTATGGAGGAGAAGTGATGACAAGGTGAACTGAGCTGTCTTGTAGTTCTTTCATGCACCGACTATCACCCTGAATAATTTTATGTTGTGTTTGCATTTTAATTCCAAGCTAATTTTTATTGGGTTTTACATAGCGAACAGTCATGCTAACTTTAACCTGAATTGAGCGTTTTTATGACGCAGATATGTGCTGATATCTTGTGTGCCAAGGCTTTCCGGAAACCGCAGGCATACCCGTTGGTCTGTTGAGGATTTCCGGAAAGCCTTGGCGTGCAAGAGATCGGAGTCTCGTTGCACTCGCTTACCTGGCACAGATCAAGTTATAAAATCGCTCAACTCAGGTTTAACAGAGCATTAACCATGGCAACCGCCACCGGTGTGCCGCCTTTTCGTCCCAGAGCAGTAATAAATGGGTAGGGTTTATCGACCAGAATATCCTTTGATTCAACGGCGTTGACAAAACCCACCGGCACTCCGATGATAAGTTCCGGGGCAAAACTACCTTCATCCCTCATTGCCATGATTCTTAGAAGAGCGGTCGGGGCATTGCCGATGGCAGTAATGCCAATATTCATATCTCTTTTTTTTGCCAGTTCCATGGCTGCTTCAGAGCGGGTTGTATTCATATTCTTTGCCATGGCTGCGGTCTCGGCTTCTCCGATAAGACAGATAACCCGGCCGCCAAATTTTTCCAGTAATCTTCCGGATATTCCGGCAGCAGCCATGTTAACATCAACCAGAATATTCTTTCCTGCCCAAATTGCTGAGAGTCCCGCTGTAATAGCCTGGGGATGAAAACGGATATTATCGGCAAAGGAAAAATCACCGGTGGCATGGATACATCGTCGTACCACTGAAAATTCCTGTTCCGAAAAATCAGTCTTCCCAAGTTCTGATTCAATAATCCTGAAACTCTCTGCTTCAATTTCCAGGGGTGATATTTTTTGTATTTGAACTGTTTGCATTTTTCGTTTTCCGTTTTCAGTTTCTATCACGGATTCAGGATCCAGTGAATAAAGCTAATAGCTGCCTCTGGTGTTCTGCCCCAATGCAGATGAACATACCCGGCCAGGGTGTTGTCCACGAGATATCCTTCTAAGCGCCCATCATCAAGCAGGTAAGCCCGTTTAACCCCGCTGTCCATCTCAGCAACCTCTGAATAATGAAATTCATGTCCATAAAGGTAGGCTCCGGGTTGGCCAAGAAGAGTTGCGGTGGTTATTTCCAGACGCCGGTAACCAAGCCTGCTCAATCGGTTCCGCATTCGGGTGGCAGCAGGATATACCCCGGCCATGGAGTAAAGATTGCCATGGGTATCTGTGATGGAGTCAGTAAGATACATAAATCCACCGCATTCCCCGTACACTGGTTTGCCGGTTTTTGAGAATTTTTTTATTTCTTCCCGCATACCGGTATTATCACTTAATTTTGCCGCATATAGTTCAGGATATCCACCGCCTAAATATATTCCATCCAGACCCTTGGGAAGCTGCTGGTCGTGGAGCGGACTGAAGAGGACAAGCTCAGCCCCAGCCGCCTCTATCATATCCAGGTTATCAATATAGTAAAAACAAAAGGCTTCATCCCAGGCGATACCTATTTTAACCCTTTTGTTTCTGTTGCTATCTCTATTCCTGTTTTCGGTTGCTGGCTGTTGGTTTGATTTTTTTATTTTTGCTTGCTGATTAGCATAACCCAAGATCTCAAGCAGAGCATCAAGGTCTATATTTTCTGTAATTATCATGGATAAGTGTTTCAGATCAAGTCCACTCTCCATACCCATCTGCAAACCAAGATGGCGAGATGGAATGCTGATTGACTCATCCCGGGGCAGGCAGCCGATAATTTTCGTTTGGCAATGATCCTCCACCGCCCTGGTAACCATTTCCTGGTGGCGTTCACTGGCCACTCGGTTGAAAATCACCCCGGCAAGCCGTATTTCAGGGTCAAGGGTCTCAAACCCTTTGACCACAGCAGCCACACTCTCTGCTGCCGAAGAAATATCAATAACCAGAATAACCGGAACATCAAGAAACTTTGCCAGGTAAGCAGCAGAACCCCGCCCCCCGTCAAACAGCCCCATAACCCCTTCAACAACCGTAAGCCCATCCTCTGGAGCATGGTCAGCAAATATCTTGTTTACAAAATCGGACCCGCACATCCGAACATCTAAGTTGCGAGAAGTTCTACCGGTTACCATCTGATGAAGAGTCGGATCAATAAAATCAGGCCCGCACTTAAACGGCTGTACCTTGATCCCCCGCTCACATAAGGCAGCCATAATACCAAGAGTAATTGTGGTTTTGCCACAGCCGGAGTGGGTACCGGCGATGATTATTGCTGGTTTTTTAGTATATTTAGTGTCAACTTTATGTTGTAAGTGAGTTGACAGACAGCGGGAACTATTCCTGCTCCTTGCCCGCTGTTCTTTGTCTTCTTGCACCTGTTATCTGCCTCCTGTCCAGTCAGCTCGGTCATGGAATAATCATGTCAGCTTGATACCAGCATGTTGGGCAGCATCAGCTATATGGTTGACATATATATCAGCAAAAGCGTTGTTTTCACCTAATCCCCTGGTGATGACAACAACCTCAAATCCTTCTTTTTCAAGCAGTGATTTCCAGGAATATTCTTCATTGCCGACCATATCTTTGACCGCATGATCTCCGGCAACCACCATAAAAGGTTTAAGAATTACTTTCTTCACATCCCGCAAGCGTAAATCTTCAAGAACTTCATCAAACCCGGGATATCCTTCAACACCGCCAACAACGGTCACAACGGCCGGATACATTGCCCGCATCCTAGTGGCAAACTCCAGGCTGGCACCACCGGCCGGCATAAACTCGTTACCATGACTCATATAAACAAGACCGGCTTGATTTGCAGCTGCAAATTCTGCATCTCCTGCCATAGCTCTAACGGCAGTCAGTATATCTTCTGCATAAGGATGAGCTACCCCATAAGTACCGAGAGCCGGTCGGCCAAGAATAACCTGATCAAAAGGTTTATATTTGGTTTTTTTAACAGTCCCCATACTCATCAATCCCCTGACATAGGTGTGAAGATCAAGAAACTCCTCCCCCATGTTTACATGGGTGGGCTGAATGATGATGGTCTTATATCCCTGATCCTGAAGATTGGCAACCGTGGCCAACAGGGTCTGTACCTCAAATATTTCTTGGGGAATAAGGGGATGGGCCTTGAGATATTCAGGGTCTTCGGCTCGACGCTGCCATATCTTTCTGATAATATTGGAAGTGAAAGCAATACGCACCGTGGTGTTCGGGTATGCTTGTACGACCCTTTTCTGAATATTTATAAGCCCTTGTAAAGCTGGTTCAACCGTAGTGCCAAACATTGCCAGAACAACGGCATTCTTAGAAGAACAGGAGGCAGATCCCAATAGATGATTGCTCTTGTGCCTCTTGACTTGCTTTATCATAGATGTCCCCATTTTTGCTATTTTTTCATTGACTGGCTATTTTTTTTCCGGGTTATTGGAAAAAAATTAGTTTTTTCCTCAAATTTGCAAAACCAGATAACAGCCTGCTGCTGGAAGAGAAAGGCCAGAGCCACCATCATCCCGGTCTTGGGCGAAAAAGCGGTTGCGGCCAGACCAATGGCGATGGCAAGATTACGCAATTCAACATTCATCAGGAGGGCGATGGCATCTGCACGGTTAAACATGAGTCGGCCAATGACCCCGCAAAGTAAAATAATCAAAGCATACCAAATGACCAGGCTGAGCAGGGCCTGAATCAGCAGGGTCGGATAACTGAAAATCATGGTCGCCTTCATGCTTATACTTGTAAAAATAATATAGATCATTGCCCAGGAACTAAAAGCGGGCAGCAATGGTTTGATATTTTTTTTAAACTGTTCCCCGCTGTATCTCATCAGCAATAAGCGGTAAGTTATAATTCCGAGAAACAAAGGAATAAACACCACAAGAGCAATGGTTCGCCCTATATACCCCATATCAATTTCCACCACCTTGCCTGCCAGAACAAAAAGATAAACCGGAGCAAGCAAGGCACCGAGGATCAGGTTCACTGTGCAAAGTTTCAAGGATGCCTTAACATTACCATTAAAGAGTACGGTGAACGCCAGGGCCATGGTTCCCCCCGGTATGACGCTGATAATCAACAGGCCGATCCGCAGTTCAGGCCAGGGGCTGAGCAGAAGCGTACCAATGGCAAGGGCAAGCAGAGGCAGGACCATGAAATTTAAAATCAGGCTCACCCACATCAACCTCCCTTCGGTGAATTTAACCAGCTCTCCCAACTGAAATCCTATCATGGCTGGATATACTGCCATCATTGCCATCGGCAAAATCAGCTTACCAAGAAAACTTGTATCGACAAAGCTGCCACAGAGCAGGGCAAGCAAGATAACAACCGGAATCACATAGACCAGGTTGCGGGCGGGAAAAGTAAATAGCTCTTTTATAGTCATTGAAATAAACCTCGTCAATTATATCAGAAAAGCTGTGACCTCGGGAATATTTCTGCAGATTTTGATTGGTATCTTTTATGCCCGGGACGATGACAAATAACAGTACTGTAGAACATCCTTGAGCACAATGGCCCGCGGCAGAACGGTTGCAAATTGTCATTCAGTTATACCTTGACATGTTTTTAAGTCTTGACTATATAACTGCCTATATTTTATATATTCATCTCATTGTAAAAAATTGTCTCATCTGTAATATATAGTCTATATTTATGTAACTTGATAATTTTTTTACTAATTGGCCTTATCAATTTTTGTAACTATTCAGCGAGATGAACAAACGCCCATAAACTTGGGCTGTAGCTGAATAGTTACCAATTTTTTTACTATTCATGATAGAGGAGGAACAAAAATGAGTGATCACAAACAGGCTCCCGCAGGTCTGGAAGTTGTAGCAACTCTTGATGCAAAAGGATTAAGCTGTCCAATGCCTTTACTGCGTACCAAGAAAGAGATGGGGAAAATAAATTCAGGTGAAGTTCTGCAGATAGATGGTACTGACCCTGGTTCCAGAAATGATATTCCAGGCTGGTGTGAACGCTCAGGTCACGAATACCTTGGAGAAAAAGAAGAGTCAGGTTATTTTAGTTTTTTTGTTAAAAAAGGATAACTTTAAGTGTAACTATTCAGCGAGCTGAACAAACATCTATAACCTCGGGCTGTAACTGTTCAGATGTGCTTCACGGAGTCTCGTTCCTCGTTTACCTATTCGTTCATTTTGAGCTTCGCAGCGTACTAATGCTACTCAAGAAGTTCAAAATGGGCGAAGATGGAGTGTAGCTGAATAGTTACCTTTAAGTTTTTTCAAAAGTTTAAAGGAAGTACTATCAGAAAATGTAACCGTTCACCAAGGGTATAGATTTACAGTCAATGAGGTGCTGGTGAACGGTTACCAGAAATGCACATCCTTTAAACAGTATCACTCTTAACTGTCTTGTATATTTAAACCTTTTTGTATTTTTGTATTAAGTCCTTAAACTTCAAGCAGTATCAATATTTTCTGGAGGTAATAATGGCTAAAAGTTTAGGTATTTTAGTTACCAACCCTGATCAATTCAAGCATGTTATGGGGATAAGCAAAGCTGCCATAGCGAAAGGGTCTGATGTTAAAGTATTTTTCACCTGGGATGCTATCCATAATGCAAAACAGGAATCATCTTTCAAAGAACTTTGTGAAATAACTGATGTTTCTATCTGTGCTGACAGCTATGTTCGTATGGGATATGATATAAATGATGTTCCGGAAGGACTTGACCCTAAAAAAATGGCTACTCAAGCCCAGCATGGTATCATCATTGAAGATTACGACTGTTATCTAACATTATAGGAGTTTAAAATTATGGAATATAAAAAAGTTTGTCTTATGTACAGAGACAAGGACTCCTGTCTTGATGGTGTTCGTTCAGCACTTGGTCTCGCTGTTGAAAATATGTATGCTTATGGTGCTGTCCTGGATGAAGTTAAACTAGATAAGTTTGATGAAAATACACTGGAATCAATTGAAATGTTGCGTGATATGGAAGGTGAAGTATATTCCACAGATCCGGACAATTGTGAATTGAATAGCCTTGAATCTTTAACTATTGAAGAGCTTGGTGAAAAACTTCGTGACATGACTAATATTGTTCCATACGGAATAGTAAAAAAGTAATCTCACAGGAGATAACAAGATGAAAATATTAAGTATTTATAGATCTGAGCCAGATGATACAACAAAAAAACTGGTAGAAATCGTTACCAGAGATCGGGAGTCAGATTCTTTTGATCTAAATGTAGACAGCCCTGATTATGAAGTATTGGTTGAAAAAATATATGATGCTGATCAGGTTATCAGTTGGTGGTAATATTTTGTAACTATCCAGTTGCACTCCATCTCCGCCCATTTCGCTGAATAGTTACAGGTCCACATGCTATCTCATATAGCATGTGGGTTTTTTTATATATGCACCGCCTTCTGCCTGATATCTATAGCTTATTTTTAAACATATACTCCATAACCTGTTCATGAAACCGGGGACGGAATTCTCTTATTTTCATATTTTCCCTATATAAATGGATCCGATTAGTTAGAAGAACTATGATTCTGTTGTGAACAGGATCAATCCAAAACGATGTACCTGAATAACCAAGATGACCTACAGCCTGTTTAGACATATATTTTCCAGCACTGGTATAACCGATTGTGGGTGTATCAAACCCTAGGCACCAACTTCTGTCTGAATATTTTTTTTTCAATACATAGTTCAGGGTCTCCCTGCTTACAGCTAATTTATTCCTGCCCCCCTGCCATTTTTTTAAAATACTTTGACAGATAGTCATAACACCTTTTACAGTGCCAAACAGTCCGGCGTGACCAGCCACCCCTCCCATAAGGAAACAATGCTCGTCGTGAACTTCTCCATGGATCACTCTTCCCCGCCACTTGCACTGTTCAGTAGCAAGACATTTTTTTTCAAATTCCCCTCTTTTTGGGGCAACAGGTATGAAAAACAAATCATTCTCTAATCCCAGAGGTTTAATTATTTTTTCCATAAAAAGTATATCCAATCTTTTTCCAGTCAACTTTTCAAGAAAATCACCAAGAAGAATAAAACCAAAATCACTGTATTTACACTCGCTCCCCGGTTGGTACTCCAGCGGATCTTTTAAAATCATATTTATGATTTTTTCTTTTGCCTGATCGGTATCATTATCAAAAGGCCTAAAATCTTCAAAATATGGTTTATAAGATGCTAACCCTGAAGAATGGCTGAGCAGTTGCCCAATATTTATTTTTCTCTTTTCATAAGGTATCTTTCTATCAACAACATCAGCATATCTAGTTTCCCAGTTAAATAATCCCTCTTCAAAGAGATAAAATAACATTAATGAGGTTGAGAGAGGTTTTGTTAAAGAGGCCAGATCAAAATAAAAATTTTCATCTATTTTTATACCCTCTCCATCCAGACGAGTCTGCCCTGAAAATGATGTAATTACCCTTTCAAGACCATTAGATTGTGTTAAAATAGCAGTAGACACCCCTGAAAAAACACCATCTTCAACGCCTTTTTTACAGAGAAAATCAACGAGTTCTTTTAATGTCAAAAAATATTTTTTTCCCATATGAGTACCATATTAGGGTTGGTCACGATCCCCCTGTGTCAGGATAGTTGTCGTCTCTCTCTCTCCACATCTTTAGGAAGGTCGCGGTGATAAGTGTGGGGGGGGAGTTTCCCGCCCGCATGAGGTGAACGGGAGGGAGTGCCAAACCGATACTGATTTATCTTTTACCTGAGTTGAGCGATTTTCTCAGTTGATCTGCACCAGGTAAGCGAGTGCAACGATACTCCAATCTCTTGCACGCCAAGGCTTCCCGCAAATCCTCAACAGACCAACGGTATGCCTGAGGTTTTCAAAAAACCTTGGTATACAAGGTATCAGCAGATATCTGCGTCATAAAATCGCTCAATTCAGGTTTTATGTTTGGGGGATGAAGTTTTCATAGACAAAAAAAATCCGGCACCCCAAAGGGTACCGGATAGAATAGTCATATAAAAAAACTGGTTACTCATTTCTTAAAACAATAAAGCGACTATGCTCACCATGTCGAATCCGCAAAAGAACTTGATTCTGATTTTCCGATTTTTCAAGCACCATGTTCAGCTCTTTCAGGTTGTGAACCCTGATTTTATTCACCTCTTCAATAAGGGTTCCAGGGCGAATATTAGCCTTTGCAGCCTGGCTGTCTCTTGCAACATCAGCAATCAGTACTCCCTGATTATTCTCATAACCAAACTTTTTCGCCAGAGCCGGAGTTAAATCCTGGAGGTTAAGCCCCATTTTGCTCAATATACCTTTATCTGCGGCACCTTTTGCTGTAGAAGCAAAGTCGGGGGGCTGCTCACCAATGGTTATCTTAATTGTTTTTTCTTCACGATCTCTGATAATCTGTAATGAGCTTTTTGTTCCGGGAATAATCATGGCAATTATATTTCGTAATTCTGCCACACCCTTAGTTTGTTTGCCATTAATAGCAATAATAACATCGCCATCTTTAAGACCGCTTTTATCTGCCGGGGATCCTTCTGATATACCTGTGATCAAGACACCCCTAGTGGAATCAAGCCCAAAAAATTCGGCAAGATCTTTATCAATATCCTGAATACCAACACCAAGCCATCCACGGGTAACCTTTCCATATTCCTGCAATTGCTTGACAATCACCTTGGCCATATTAACTGGAATAGCAAAACCAATACCCATATGACCACCGCTGCGAGTAAATATTGCTGTATTGATGCCTATGGCTTCACCGTGAATATTTAAAAGTGGACCGCCGGAGTTGCCTGGATTTATGGCAGCATCGGTCTGGATAAAATTTTCATAATCACTGATACCTATACGATTGCGACCCTTGGCACTGATCACCCCAACAGTGACGGTTTGTTTGAGTTCAAAAGGGCTGCCAATTGCAATAGCCCACTCGCCGACATGAATGGCATCCGAATCTCCAAGAGGTAAAATAGGAAGATTTTTACCATCTATTTTAATCAAGGCAACATCAGATTGGGGATCAGTGCCAATTACTTCTGCCTGAAATTCCCGCTCGTCGGCAAGACGGACTGTAATTTTGTTGGCATTTCTAATTACATGATTATTGGTCAGGATGTAACCGTCCTGACTGATAATAAATCCTGAACCCGCTGCCCGCTGCTTGAAAGTGCGTGGTTTTTGCTTCTGTTCGGGTATTCTGAAATTGGGTCCAAAAAACCTTTCAAAAAAAGGATCGTTAAAAAAATTAAATGGATCAAGCGTGCGAGTTGCTCCTCTTTGCCTATATTTCTCCACACTGACATGAACCACTGCCGGTCCTGCTTTTTTGACAACATAGGCAAAACCCTTGCTGATTCTTTCAAGATGCAGGGACGGGGAATATTCCGTGCCTGCCTGGTTTGGTTTTTCCCTGGCCAGCGATAGGGAGGGAGGAATAAACAACAAGGCTACACATAATATAAATCCAATGGAAACCAATGGGTTTTTAGTCGTTAATTCTTTTTTTTTCATACTGTCTCCACTATTCTTTCTTTCTAAATAAAATCTGGCTTTAACTTGAGTTGAGCGATTGTTTAGCTTGATCTGCACCAGGTAAGCGAGTGCAACGAGACTCCTATCTCTTGCACGCCAAGGCTGTTAAGGGAATCCGTGGGCAGACCAATGGGTATGCCTGCGGTTTCATGAAGAAGCCTTGGCACACAGCAGTGCAACGGCGAGATATCAGCATATATCTGTGTCATAAAATCGCTCAATTCAGATTTTATTATATCATACCACCCTGATACAGAATGGGCATCTTATTTTTCGTCACGGATTCAGGGTAATCATATATTTCTTATGACCAGCATAACTGCACCCGATTGACCAGCCATAATAAACCATGCAAGGTGTCATAATGACATGGGTAGGTGTATAATTGTCAATTCTTATATAAATTATACAGAAAAACGAGTTAGTCAACCAGGGGAGTGGAATATTTTTCACCCCGATTCATAAATGGTATGGGCATAAAAAAAGCCCTGACAGGAAAAGGAGGGGAGAAACCTGTCAGGGCCGGAGGAAGGAAAAATGAAAAATATCTGAGCGAAGGACAAAAAATATTCCGTAGTCTCGTTCTTCTATTTATCAGTTTCGCTTTGTCTTTTATATTGCGACAATCATGCCAGAATAAAAAAATGGTGTACTATTGGCTGGCCAGATAGATAAAAACAATCTTGGAAGCCGCATGTTATTGTTAAAGATACTGTTATATCAAGATGATGAGTCAAGGGGAATACGATAAAAGAAGATATGTATTTGCCTGAAGATATCATAATGTTTATAGTGATACCGCTTATTGTTATCTGGTAGGGACTTTTAAGGTCACTTCGGTTGTAAAATTATTATCCAAACATTAAACTTAATCGGGTAATAATTACCCGGCTCTGATTTGTCGGATGGTATTTTTTAAAGATAAACATATTGAAATGGATAGACAAAATGAATGAGCAACTTTCCAGAGAATTAATCAAGGTGTTACAGCAGACGAATGATACCGAATATACAGAGGCTTTTGAGCGGGCTTTTGAGATAACTAAAATATATGCTGGTTCCAATGGTGCCCAGGCTTCAGCCATTCCCATGCTATTTGAAAAGATGTTTGAACTTTTTGCAATTGGTCGGGGACAAATTTAAAGACTGCCTTACCTTTGGTTCAGACATCGTAAACTCCCTATAAAAATGCCCTGTTTTTTGGACAATTTTCTTTTCTGCTGCACCGGTCTCATCTGCCGTTCTCTTAAACTGTCTGGATTTGGTAGAGACGGGTTTCAAACCCGTCTTCACGGTGGCATCGGCATGGCTGATGGTTGCGGGATGAGACGGGTTTGAAACCCGTCTCTACGGTGGTGGTGATATTAACACATACTTTGGTTTTGCGATTAGTTTATTTTTGCTAAAAATGTTTGAAATCCATCTCTACGGTTGTCTGCTTGTTTTACGATGTCTGTATACAGTTCATTCGTTAATCCTGAAGCTGCATATGCTCGGTGCCATATGCGGCTGCTCCGAGAAGAGGAGCCTGCGGGTCAAGGACGATATGGACAGGGATATCAGCAAGCAGTTGCCGGTACATACCACGGGCAAAGATTGACATAAACTTATCCTTATGAAAAAAAGGTAAAATTTTAGGGGGGATTCCGCCGCCAATAAACAAGCCGCCGGTGGATAAAGTTTTTAAAGCCAGGTTAGCAGATTCTGCGGCAAGAATATCTGTGAAAATATCCATGACCCGCACGCAAATATGATCGTGGTTGCCGGCATCAAGTGCTTCCAGGGCGGCGATAACAATAATCTTCGGTTTATCCGCAGCCTGCTCAAGTTGTTCCTGCAATGCTTTTTCCACAGTCATTTGTCTAACAAAAAAAGAAAACAGATTGATGATACCAGGCCCGGAACAGACCTTTTCCATGGAAATATGATGGTCTTCTTTTAAAAGAAACGCTAATAATTCCAGTTGTTCCTGATTGCGGGGAGAAAAATCTGCATGTCCTCCTTCTGAGGCAACCGGCAAAAGACGATTTTTATCTTTAATCAAAAACGCCTCGCCAAGCCCGGTACCAGGTGCCAGGATTGCGATGTTACCATCCTGATTGGATTTCCCGGGATTTATAGTGTGCAGTTTCTCCTCTGGCTGCCGTATTGCCCCCATAATTGCGGCCACCATATCGTTGACCACAAACACCTGGTCCAGCCCATACCTTTGTTTAATTTCTTCGCCATTGACCAGCCAATCCAGGTTAGTCATCCTGATAGTGTTGCCGCATACAGGGCCGGCTACTCCAAAACAGCCTATTTGGGGTGGATATTTTTCTCCACGAAGAAAAATATCAATGATTTCAACATGATTATCATGCTCATTATTTAAAAATCGCTGCCACCTGACAGGTTTAAGTTCCTTACCCGTAAGAGCATACAAAGCCAATACAGTTTTGGTTGCCCCAAGGTCGCCGCTTAGAATAATATTTTGACTGCCCACTTACTCTATGCCACCTCGCATTTTGTTTCCTGTAACCTGTCCTTTTAAATTGATAATTGAGAATTGATAATT
>CAYRGM010000046.1:0-12929 GCA_964423765.1 uncultured Desulfobulbaceae bacterium | reverse complement strand
GACATCAACTGATGATATCGCACCACGCGTGACACATAACCATGATGATACAATTACCCGAAAATGAAAATTCCTATGCTATCAAGTTAATTTTTACAGGCCGGTGAGTGCCGGAAGGAGAGATAAAATGAAGATCAAACAACAAGGCTTGGCTTATATATTCACAATATCAATACTGGCAATTATGATGGTTATCGGGTCAGCAGCGGTTGTTGTAGCGGCTGAGTTTGTCAGTGTGAACAGAGATGAAGTGAATGTTCGTTCCGGTCCTTCAACAACCAATCAGATATTATTTAAGTTTCCCGCCGGTTATCCTCTCAAGGTGATAGGCAGGCAGGGAGAGTGGCTCAAGATAAGTGATTTTGAAGGTGATAAGGGATGGATTTTTGGTCCCTTGGTGAGTACAGCACCATTTGTGATTGTTCAAGTTGAAAATGGTAATGTTCGTAGTGGTCCTGGTACAAATTTTGACAGGGTTGGTAATGTTACCAGAGAGGTTATCCTGAGAAAACTGGAAGAGCAGGGGAGCTGGGTGAAAGTTTCCCATCCCCGCCTTACCGGCTGGGTACATGAAAAGTTGGTTTGGCCTTAGGGCTTAAGCAAAGATAAGTTTTACACCTGAGTTGAGCGATTTTATAACTTGATCTGCACCAGGTAAGCGAGCGCAAGGAGACTCCGATCTCTTGCACGCCAAGGGTTTCCGTAAATCCTCAACAGACCAGCGGGTATGCCTGCGGTTTTCTTAAAATTCTTGGCACACAGCAGTGCAACTGCGAGATATCAGCACATATCTGCGTCATAAAATCGCTCAATTCAGGTTACAGTTTGTGCAGTAATTTCGACCAGAAATGGTTATGTTGTTATTTTGTAGGTTTTTTATGGTGCTTCACCAGTTTCATCTTCCGTCCTATCAAACTGTCTGGATTTGGTAGAGACGGGTTTCAAACCCGTCTTCACGGTGACACCGGCATGGCTGATGGTTGTGGGAGGAGACGGGTTTGAAACCCGTCTCTACGGTGGCGGTGATATTAACTGTAACTATTCAGATACTTTGGTTTTGCGACAGGTTTATTTTGGGTAGGAATGTTTGGAATCCGTCTCTACGGTTATCTGCTTATTTGACGATGTCTGTAGATTTTGTAAATAATAAAAAGTAATTTTGATTTTATGTTGATAGCCGCAACATTAGAGCCTGTACAATCCCATGCCGCATATGCTGTTCGCAGCTATGCCCCTGCTGCAAGGCTGGATCTATATGCCAATATAAACGCCCTGTTAGAGGCGTTTTCCAGTGGCAAGGCTGATCTGATCATTGCTCCGGTTTATAATACCCGTGAAGGAGAAAGCAAAACCTGTTTCAATCTTTTCAGGAAAATAAAATCCGGCTTTTGGATTGATAATATTGTTCTGCCTGTGGATATATCTCTTGGGCTATTAAAGCCAGATGATCAGAAAAAAGATATAAAAGTTCTTATTGGGCGTCAGGAAATTTTCAGACAATGTGAAGAATACTTAAACACTGTCCTGCCGGCTGTGACCATGATGAGCGTTCAGGATGTGGAGTCAGCAGTTGTCGAAATCCGGGCAAAAGGTGATTATGCCGGTTACGGGGTGGTTGATGGTGAGGAGTTATTGCTTGCTCTGGATCTGAGAGTCATTGACAGGGATATTGTCCCCCATAACCGTACCCGTTATGGAGTGTTTGGCTCGGAACTGCCTGTACCGACAGGTTATGATGCTACGGCTCTGTTTACCATTCCTCTTGATGACCGGGTGGGGATGCTTGTTGATATTCTTGGTGAGTTTACCCGCAGAGGTATCAATATTCTCGACATGCGCTCTGAAAATGATGTGCGAACTCAGAAGCTTCAGATATACATTGAAGTGGAAGGGCATATCCGGGATAAGCTGGTTGGTGAAGCTGTCAAAAACATAGAAAATCGGGTGATCAAGCAGACTGATGCCTTACAACTTCTTGGCAGTTATCCCCGGGTTGATATGCGGACAAAATATATTAACTCCTTTGGCTTCATAGGAACAGGTGCCATGAGTAAATGGTTTGCTGATCGTCTGGAGAATGAAGGATACGAGGTTTTGTTCTCTGGTCGTTCCACAACCCTGCGACCAGAAGAGATGATTTCCCAGGTGGATGTGCTGGTAATCTGTGTACCTATTTCAGCTACAGTTGATATCATTCGTCGATATGCCCCTCTACTTGGCAGGGGCAAGGCTTTGATTTTGCTTGCTGGCGAGTCTGAGACCATTGTTGATGTTGCCTTTGAGGTTACTTTAGATGAAGTTGAGGTTATGCTGGTCCATAATCTCTGGGGACCGCAGGCGGCAACCATGAAGGATAAGAATGCCATTATTGTCCGCACCACAAGGAGCGGTCGATTTTGTAGTGAGTTCGAATCGTTTTTGTATAAGCATGGGGCTCATATTTTTTATGATACTCCCCAAAAGCATGATCTGCTCATGGGAGTTGGTCAAAAACTTCCCACTGTGATCTCAGTTGCCATGGCAATGACCCTTGGCGAACATAAGATTACAGCAGAAGATATTGCCAGCCACTGTACCTTGACTTCACTTTATCATATTCTTGCCATGGCCAGGGTTCATTCGCAAAACTCAAGGACTTATGCGGAAATAATGGCAACTTATGGAGAAAGTCGGAAAATAGTTAAAGATTTCATGGTAAATCTGGAAAAAGTTGTTACCATGGCTGATAATTCTGATATAGATCATCTCTGCACCTTGATAGAACAAAATGAAGAACACCTGACCCCTGACTTTTTAAGGTCCCGCATGGAACAGGCCAAGGCAGTTGATCAGGTACTAACCAGGATTATTTAATTTTTGATTGGTAAAACAGATGAATAAGAAAAGAAAAACTAATTTGTTTCTCCTGATTATTATTTCCTTATGGGTAGGAATCATTACCTATCAGGCAATATTTGGTACAGGTTTCGGCTGACGCGTTAATCCTATTGAGCCGTTCGGCACAAACCAGTATCCTGTATCGGAGCAACTTGGTCAACCATAAATCTATTTACACATTATTCTTGAACAGCTGGTGTCCTGCCCTGTGGGGTTAGACTGGGCAGCTGCAAAAATGAATCTAAAGCTTGCACGCTGAACTTTGTTCAGGTGCAATATTATGGCTTGGAGCATAGCTACTTATGTTATCGAAAGTTATAGAGTGTCTTGCAGAAAACCGTTCATGCCCCCATTGCAATACAGTATTAATGCTCTGTCATGCACCTCCTATTCATGTAGGTGATGGTCTTGGCTGGGGTTCTGAGTATCTTTTTATTTGTCTTAATGATGAATGTTCTCTTTTTTCAGGGGGGTGGCAACATATTGAAAACCAGTACGGTCATGTTGGCTCGTATCGTCATATGGAGATTCCGGGTGGTAGCGAAACTTATAATATGATGGTGGCGGGGCCGGGTGCCTTTACCGGATCTATTGTCGATATTGATGATATCAAAAAGCAAAACAAACGCTATCAGCAGGAAAAGGAAGCTGTTGCTGCTCTTGATTCCTGTGTGAATCAGGATGATATTAAGCCGGTTATGTATCTTTTATTAGATGAATCTGCCAATATTAACGATCGGAAACGAGCTGCAGATTTGTTGAAAAACTTTAATGATCTTGGCTGTATTGAACCACTACGAAGCCATACTTACAGGAATACCGGGCTTGAACAGGAAATTAATATGACGATCATTGCTTTGTTGAATAGAAACTTCAAGAAAGAATGCCCTTTTTGTAAGGAGTTAATTAAGGAGCGGGCAACGGTATGTAAACATTGTCGGTGTCAGGTGTCAGGGGACAGGTGACAGGGAACAGGTTACAGAACTGTTTGTTCCATGGCATCTGCTTTTATGCTTGCTAAACTCTTGGATAAATGGTAAAATTTTATCCTTGTTTTATATGGTGAGCGTAGCTCAGCTGGTGGTAGCACCGGGTTGTGGCCTCGGAGGTCGTGGGTTCAAGTCCCATCGTTCACCCCATGGATTGTAATGAAAAAAGCGTTTCAGGTTATTAGCCTGAAACGCTTTTTTTATTTTTGTTAAGTCCATAGCATAGGAATTTTCATTTTCGGGCAATTGTATCATCAGTTGATGTCGTTAACTTTACAATTAATTATTATCAATTGATAGTAATCAATTATTAACAGACTAAAAGCCTGCCCGAAGGGTGCTAAATTTAGATTGCAGGTTGGTTTAACAAATAGTTAACCCAACCTATCTGACTGTCCCCTGTTCCCTGTCCCCTGTCCCTTCCTCGTTTAAAATTCTGAGAGTATTGATATAAATATGATTTGCCAGATCGTTGATGATTGTAGCTATTGCTTGATTCTCAGCGGCAGTTCCTTTTGTTCCGGAATGATACTCTTTGGTCCATAATTGCTCTGGTACCTTCCAGAGCGGTTTGCCGGTTTTTAAATCTTTAAGCATATAACGAACTGTTAACCTGACCATGGCATCTGTGGTAACTGTGTCTGCATCCCAGGCAATACCGGGTAACTCAATAGCAAAAACTTCACCAGCAAGCATCAGGTCTGCCTGGGCTTTATCCCTAACGATGGTAATGGCTTGGGATCGTTGAAATTTACCTGTTAAAGTTTTGTATAAGTTAACATTAATATCAAGCCGACTGGTTCTGTTTTGCCATTGAGGCATATATAATGTTTTTTCCGGCCCTTCGTATATGGCTACGGCCGGAAAATGATATCCACATCCGATATGAATCAGCAATAATGGGATTATTAGCACCAGCTTAATTATATTTTTTTGCACGGATATTCTCCAGATTCAGGTTTGAGTAACCGTTCAGAAGGGGGGCATAAAGTTGCAACTGTAGGGTGCCTTGCAAAATTAGAATTTTCGTTCAAAATCGAGGCACAAGAAAAATTTTACCGCAGGCATATAGTGAATATTCCGAGGATAAGATTTTTCGTAACTTCTCAATAAGTCTGGGCAGCGATCAATATAAGTTAAGCACAAGGTGATTCGGAGGCGGGACTTTAGTCCCGCTAACCTGACTAAAGCAGGTGACGGGGCTAAAGCCCCGTTTCCAATATGCTGTTAAGGTAATTTGTCAAAACCATAGACTGTACCTACTTATTGAAAAGTTACGATTTTTCTTGCAACAAAGAGTTTGAGCGAAAAGGTAATTTTTCAAGGTAGCCTGTAATAGTTTTCCAGAGCCTTATACCACTATGTTAACAAGTTTCCCCGGTACGACAATAACTTTTTTTATTGTTTTGTCTTTGATAAACTCTCCAATTCGCTGGTTTGATAATGCTGCTGCCTCAAGTTTTTGGTTGGTAATCTCGGCTGATACCGAGAGGCGGGCACGAACCTTGCCGTTTATCTGGACAACAATGGTAAGCTCGTCTTCTTTGGCAATATCAGGAGAAAACTTTGGCCATGTCATTCTTTCAAGCTCTGTTTCATGTCCTGAGATTTCCCACATCTCCGCACAGAAATGAGGCACCATGGGATAGAGAAGGAGCAGGATGGATTCAAGAGCGGTTTTGAGCTGAGCTGGTGCAATGTTATTTTCTTTATCTCCGCTTAAGGTTCCTGTCAGATTAACCAGTTCCATGACTGCTGAAATTGCAGTGTTAAAGTGAAAATTATTTTCAATTGACTCTGTGACTTTCTTTATGGTTTGGTGGATTTTACGATTCAGTACACGGCTTGTTTTGCTCGTTTGCCCTGTATCAGGAGAAAAAACAATTTCTGCCGGCTGGCTCCCGTTAAAACAGTCAAGATGAGCATAGATAAGCCGGTACACTCTATTAAGAAAGCGGGAAGCCCCGTCAACGCCCTGAGCATTCCATTCCAGATCCCTCTCTGGAGGTGCGGCAAATAAGGAAAACAATCTGGTTGTATCTGCTCCGTACTGTTTTATCAGATCGCTGGGGTCAACCGCATTACCTTTTGATTTTGACATTTTAGCACCATCTTTAGTTACCATTCCCTGGGTTAGCAACTTGGTAAAGGGCTCATCAATATCAAGATACCCAAGATCACGAAGAACCCTGGTGAAAAATCTAGCATAGAGAAGGTGCATGATGGCGTGTTCGACACCACCGATGTATTGATCAACCGGCAGCCAGTACTTTGTTTTTTCCCGGTCAATGGGGACTTTTTCATTTTTGGGGTCTGCGTATCTGGCAAAATACCATGATGACTCAACAAAGGTGTCCATGGTATCGGTTTCCCGTCGGGCATCACCATTGCATTTTGGGCATTTAGCGGCAACAAAATCGTCCTGTTGGTGCAGAGGGAGATGGAGAGCGTTACTTTTGTCAGCACCGGGAAGCATTACCGGCAGTTGCTGAACCGGAACCGGCACCATTCCGCACTCATCGCAGTAGATAATCGGAATGGGGGTTCCCCAATAGCGTTGTCTGGAAATTCCCCAGTCTCGCAGACGGTAGGTGGTGTGTGTGCCTCCAAAACCGTGTTTCTTTGCATAAGTTATGATTGCCTGCCCGGCAAGGTTGGATTCCATGCCGGTGAACTCTTCTGAATTAATCAGAAACCCTTTCCCGTCATAAGCAGACTCCATTTTCTCACCCTGTAACAGTTCACCATCTGGTTGAATTACAGGACGAATGGGTATGTCATATTTAATGGCAAATTCAAAATCCCGCTGGTCATGGGCTGGAACTGCCATGACCGCTCCGGTGCCATACTCCATGAGGACGAAGTTTGCCGCATAGATTGGTATCCGTTCACCATTAAATGGATTAAGACAATATCTGCCGGTAAAAATCCCCTTTTTATCAATTTCCTGACCTATGGCTGTGCGTTGTTTGTCTATGATGGTTTGCCGGATAAATTCCCGTACCTCTTTTTCCTGTTTCTGATCGGATACAAGAGGAGCAAGCAGGGGATGTTCAACCGCCAGAGACATGAATGTGACCCCATAGATGGTATCGGGTCTGGTAGTAAAAATTTTGATTTTTTCTTGACTGCCCTCAACTTGAAAATCACAGATCAAACCTTTACTTTTTCCTATCCAGTTACTCTGCATGGTGAGTACTTTTTGGGGCCACCCCGGTAAATTATCAAGCCCCTGGAGGAGTTCTTCTGTATAATCCGTAATTTTAAAAAACCAGCCATCCATGGTGCGGGGCATAACCGGTTGGTCACACCGCCAGCAGGCACCATCTATGACCTGTTCTCGTGCCAGTACCGTTGTGCAGTCCTGGCACCAGTTGACAGTGGTTTTTTTGCGGTAAGCCAAATCTTTTTCAAGCATTTCCAAAAAAATTTGCTGTTCCCACCGGTAGTACTCGGGGGCACTCGTGGCAAATTCTCTATCCCAGTCATAGCTTAAACCCATGGCTTTTAACTGCTCACGCATATAGTCTATATTTTCAAGGGTCCAGGCGGCCGGATGGATATTTTTCTTCATGGCCGCGTTTTCAGCCGGCAGGCCAAAAGCATCCCAGCCCATCGGATGGATAACATTGTATCCCTGCATGCGTTTATAACGGGCTATGACATCGCCAATGGAATAATTCCGAACATGGCCCATGTGAATACGACCGGAAGGATAGGGGAACATTTCCAAAATAAAGTATTTTTCCTTGCCCTGGTCTTCCCTGACCTTGTAGGTTTTTTCATTTATCCAGATTTGTTGCCATTTGCGTTCAACTGTTTTAAAATCGTATCTATTGTCCATGTTAACTGTATTGTACAATTGTTAATGTTGAATGTTTGATTATCCTGAATTGAGCGATTTTATGACGCAGATATGTTGAAAAATAACATCAATCACTAAACTAAACATTACAAATTGGTCAGTAGCTCAGGCAGCAGTAAAGCAGCGAACGAGGAATGAAACTCCAGGATGGATGAAGAGGTAAGTATGCTTGAGTCTACACTATCCGAATATTGACACTTAATACGCCTATGGTACTGTATCCATGGGAATCTGCATAGGGGTATAGTTTTCAAATTTTGTATATTCAGCCAGAAAAGTAAGTGTAATTGTACCGGTTGGACCGTTTCGTTGCTTGCCGACAATAATTTCGGCAAGCCCTTTATTAGGATTCTCTTCAGCTTTATTATATACCTCATCCCGATAAATGAACACTATCACATCTGCATCCTGTTCTATGGCTCCTGATTCTCTAAGGTCAGAAAGCATTGGTCTTTTATTAGGTCTTGATTCCAGAGTACGATTAAGCTGGGAAAGAGCTATTACGGGTACATCAAGCTCTTTGGCCATGGCTTTGAGGGAACGGGAAATATCCGAAATTTCCTGGACTCTGTTCTCTGATCTGGCCCTGCCCTGCATGAGCTGTAAGTAATCAACAACAACCATGCCGAGATCATGCTCGGATTTAAGCCTTCTTGCCTTAGCTCGCATTTCCAGAACGGTGATACCGGCTGTGTCATCAATGTGGATAGGTGCTTGAGATAACATACCAGTAGCCCTGGTAAGTTTTGGCCAATCGCTTTCAACAAGCTTGCCGGTTCTGATGCGCTGGGAGTCAATTTGGCTTAGGGAACATAACATGCGCAGGGCAAGCTGTTCTGTGGACATTTCAAGGCTGAAGATAGCCACCGGAATCTTTTCTACAATGGCTGCATGTTGAACTATGTTCATTGCCAGGGCAGTTTTCCCCATGGATGGGCGACCGGCAAGAATGATAAGATCCGAGGGCTGAAGCCCGGCAGTGATGCGATCAAACTGTTCATAGCCGGTAGCAACTCCAGTGATTTGTTCCTGACGGTCAAAAAGAAGGTTAATTCGGTCAAAAGCCCTGGGGATAATGATAGACATTGGTTGAAAGCCTTGTTTTTTCTTGGATTGGGCAATCTCAAAAATGCTTTTTTCTGCTTCATCAACAAGAGCGTCTATATCATCTTGGGCTTCATAGCAGCGGGCAGCCACTTCCGAAGTGGTTCTGATAAGTTGGCGAAGGATAGATTTTTTACGGATTATTTCCGCATGATGGACAAGGGTTCCAGCAAAGGGAATAATATCTGTCAGGGAAGCTAAATATGCTGCCCCTCCGATTTTATCTAATTTATTTCTTTCCTGTAAGAGATTTGTGACTGTTATTAAATCATGGGGCTCTCTTTTTTCAAATAGATCCAGCATGATCTGGAAAATAGTCTTGTTGGCATCTCTATAAAAATCCTCAGGCAACAGGATTTCTGCAATATTGATTATGGACTTGTCTTGCAGGAGAATAGTGCCGAGAAGCGACTGTTCAGCCTCTATATTCTGCGGTGGAGTTATTCCCGGGGATGAGTTCTGAAACATGGGGGCGAGGTAAGCAAGCTCAAAGTCTGTACTTATTTGCAAGACTTAAAGTAAGGTACTGGTGAACGGTTATATTTTAACCTGAATTGAGCGATTTTATAACGCAGATATGCGCTGATATCTTGTGTGCCAAGGCTTCTTCAGGAAACCGCAGGCATACCCATTGGTCTGCCCACGGATTTCCTTAAAAGCCTTAGCGTGCAAGAGATCGGTACAGATCAAGTTAGAAAATCGCTCAACTTAGGTTTAAGAACGGGAAACCGAACGAGAATACAAAATAGACTGCTTTTATGCCTGTTCTTCATCTTCATAGGTAACCGGAATGTCTGTTTCTGCAGAAGTGTTTAATTGAGGTTCATCTTCCTGTTCACTGCCTTCAGGGATAACAATAACACTTAAGCTGGCATTCATCTGGTAACCTGCCTTGATCTTGACCGTTGTTTCCCCGATATTTTTAATTGGATCGGTAAGCAGAATAAAACGGCGGTTAATCATAATGCCGTTTTCGGCAAGTTTATCAGCAATATCTTTAGTCGATACGGAACCGAATAATCGATTGCCCTCGCCAACTCTACGGGTAATGGTAAGAGCTTTTGATTCCAGCTTTGCGGCCAAACCTTCGGCGGATTTTTTTTCTTTTTCCCGCCGGGCATTGATTACTTGCTGCTGACGTTTTAAACGAGCAAGAGATGCCTTATTGACAACTTCGGCCTTATCTTGCGGGATTAAATAATTTCTGGCGTAACCTGGCTTGACAATAACAATTTCACCTTCAAGACCAAGGTTATCTATGGTTTCTTTCAGTATAACTTCCATGGATATTTCCTTTTTTTAAATTTTCGAATATTTTTTGTGTTTATTCGGTTCTAACTATTCAGATGTGCTTCACAGGTAAATATTCGGGTTGGTAAAAAAACTCTCATAAACGAGGAACGAGACTCCGAAATGGTCGGAGATGAAGTGCAACTAAATAGTTACATGCGGTTTTCAATTATTTACTGTTGGGGTTGCCGTTGTAAAGTATAACTTTTCCAGAAGTGTTATAACATTTTTGGATCAGAGTTTTCGCTCGCCATTTCACTGCCACCTCCTATTGACTATATACAAAACTTAAGGCACCCTTAAATGAATGTTAGCCCAACATTTATCCATTAACTTCTCAAAACTATGTCATCCCGGCATGCTGTTATATTTTTTGAGAATTTACTCAGCTACCCAATTTTCTACAGTCAGGTTAGGGACTCTGTGAAATTCTCGAACATTATTTGTAACCATTACGGACTTCAAGCTTCGAGCATGAGCAGCAATTAGAAGGTCATTATTACCAATCGGAGTTCCCTGTTGTTTTAGTATTGCTCTAATAGAGCCATAGTGTTTAGCAGCATTTTCATCCCAAGGCTCAATAAGTAACTGTTGAGTAAAGAGGTCAAGCTCTTTCCATCGTGCCTTTTTCATGAAATTTTCTCCATTTTCAATACCAAAGCACAGTTCGCCGTAAGTTACTGATGAAATGCTAATATTTTTTGTAGCCTTGAATTTATGACGCAGTTTATCTGAATGTTTTTTTAAAACATAAATACAAATGTTTGTGTCGAGCATATACATTACTCAGAATTTCGTTCTTGCGGTAAGGAATCAAATCTATCGTTTAAAAAATCATCATCAAAGGCTGATTCAGAATCAAAAAATTCATCCCATGTTGGTTTCTTAGCAGAAATAATGACATCTTGTCCTTGCTTTGAAATATATACCTCATCGGTATCAAAAAGATACTCCTTGGGTAAACGGACGGCTTGGTTTTGACCATTCATGAAAATTTTGGCTATTTGAGAAGGCATGGAATGATCTCCTATATTGATATATGGCTACCTTGAAAAATTGCCTTTTCGCCCAAACTCTTTGTTGCAAGAAAAATTTTATCCTCGGAATATTAACTATATGCCTGCGGTAAAATTTTTTTTGTGCCTCGATTTTGAACGAAAATTCTATTTTTTCAAGGCACCCATATAAAAGTATATATTTTTAAATTGCAGGATTTAGGTACAGCAAACCTCGTAAACGCCCTTAAAAAACGCCTTGCTGTTTGGACAATTTTATATGCCCCCCTGATAATTAAGCACCTTGTGTGGTCAATAATGCTCAATTCTCGATATCTATACAGACTAATTATGATTATTTGGTCTCTGCCGGTTTGTTGTTCTTTGAGCGGAATTTGAACCAGACATCAGCCACTCCTAACATGGTAATAAGGATCAGTCCGAAACTTTGGATAATCAACAGAAAATAAAAAAACAATCTCAGGTAACCGGGTACTTTCCAGCGGTCAAGCAGATGGATGAACACTGCCAAGCCCTGGAAACAATAAACCAGCCCGGAAAGAAAAATAATATTTAACCCCACATACCGGAGATGACCATCAGTTAAAAGGAACAAAGCTGCTGCCAGAATTGGCAGCCATATCAATTGATCCGGCAGTTTCCATTCACGATAAGGTGGCCAGGCACTAAGTTCATGTTGGTCAGGTCTTTTCAGTAAAAATTTATTGAAAAGAATCAGGTTAATCCATACCGTAAAGATAACAATACTGACAAGAATCCCAGGCACAACCATGGGTATTATCTCTCGGAGTCCGGTCATGACAACCGTCACTTCCTGTTGAATATCGGCGGGGATATTCTGCTCAGTTTTGTATAATTCGTAGGTCTGGATCAACCCGGTATCTATTGCATCTAACAGATGATGATAGGGCTGCATCCCTGTAACCGAACCATATATTGCCCAGAAAAGCCACCAAGATGCCACCAAGGTCAGGATGCCACGACCATTAGTAACCGCCTCGTTTTTTTTAGCCACTCCACAGCGATAAAGAATGTATCCCAAGGGAGCAAGGGTTAGAGCAAACAGCAAAACCTCAAGCCTGCCGATCAACATGGCAATCACTGCAACAATAATCAGGCTGTTAAGAAGGGTTTTTGTACCCCGCTCAACTCCCTGGCTTGCCAATACACAGGCAACAGGGACTGCCAGCAGACCTATAATCCAGCCAAGTAATCCAGGCAACAGAACAGGAACAAGATAGATGGCAGCAACAACAAGAACAGCTGTGGAAAAAAATGACATTCCTGTCCTTTTTAATGCAGTCATCGTAGGTTTCCAGTTATTTTATATGAACGATGGCCGTTAGGCTCTGATCCATGTCAAGCAACTATATTTAAGGTACGCTTAAAGATCCGACCATGCTGGTGATCAGAACTGGGTCGCTCCGGAATATGGTAACAGAGCAAGATGTCTGGCCCACTTGATGGCCTCAGTCACCTGTCTTTGATGGCTGGCACAAGTACCGAAAATTCGTTTCGGGATAATTTTGCCTCGCTCGGTGACAAAGCCACGGAGAACCTTTGTGTCTTTGTAATCAAGTATTAACTCTTTGTCTGTACAGAAACGGCAAACTCGCCGCCTGGAAAAGATTCTTTTCTGGGGTGCCATTTAATTTCCTTTATTTTTATCAGAAAACAGAGAACAGAAGCCATAAAATGGGAATTGTTTCGTTAGATTATTTCCCTGACTACTCGGAGTCTCGTTGCACTCGCTTACCGGGAGTCTCGCTGTACTCGCTCGCCTGCCCT
>CAYRGM010000045.1:0-13234 GCA_964423765.1 uncultured Desulfobulbaceae bacterium | reverse complement strand
AAAAACCATAAAAATAATCACTATTATCTTGAACCTGAGTTGAGCGATTTTATAACTTGATCTGCACCAAGTAAGCGAGTGCAACGAGACTCCGATCTCTTGCATACCAGGGCTTCTAAGAAAATCCTCAACAGGTCAACGGGTATGTCTGTGGTTTTCTTAAAATCCTTGGCACACAAGATATCGGAGTCTCGCTTCGCTCGCTTACCTATCACATATCTGCGTCATAAAATTGCTCAACTCAGGTCATCCCCTTATGGACTACTTGCCCTTTCTTTCATCGCAATTATAAATTCCTCTAATGGTTGACCATTAGGCGTGACAGAAGAAGGGTTTATTCTGAGTAGGTCACTCCAGGCCCGAAAGGCAGCCTCACTCTCACCTTTATCAAAAAACAGGACAACACCTTTGTTAAATCGAGACGGTTCATGACTAGGGGATATATCGATAATCCTGGAGAAAATTTCCATAGCCTCGTTTGGCTGTCCATTACGACGATACATAACCCCAAGGTCAGTCATGACATCTGGATCATCCGGGGTAATGGAAAGAGATTTTGTATACGCTGCTATAGCGTTTCCGTACTGGTCGGTATCAAAATAAGCATGACCAAGACGAACCCAGGCATCAGAGTCTTCCGGTCTTTCTTCCACCATCTGTTGTGCCGCTGTCAGATTATGTTGACGATGTTCAGCCGGTGATGGTCCGCTATGCTGTACTATCCCGCGACCATCCGGCATACTGTAAACCGTAAAGACAACTCCGCCTAAAAAACCCATAAGCAGGGATAAGGAAATTGCAGTATATAGGAATCCATTTGTAATGCCTTTCTTGTTCTTTGCTAGTTTGTTCTGTATGGCTTCACTCATTGTTGATATTTATCTCCAGGGAAAATGGGTGTTTAGGGCTGATATAGGTAACTTTTCAATAAGTAGGTACAGTCTATGGTTTTGACAAATTACCTTAACAGCATATTGGAAACGGGGCTTTAGCCCCGTCACCTGCTTTAGTCAGGTTAGCGGGACTAAAGTCCCGCCTCCGAATCACCTTGTGCTTAACTTATATTGATCGCTGCCCAGACTTATTGAGAAGTTACTGATATATCCTAGTACATGGTACAGCTTTAAACTTCGCACAAACCTGCAGGAGCGAGCTTGCTCGCGAAGAGGTGATACGGGCAACCGTGGCATTTCGCGAGCAAGCTCGCTCCTACATCTCATGCGAAAATTTATGGTTTACAGAACACTAGCCCGAACTTTATAATTTTTATCTGTTGCCTGTTAAAAAGCTAAAAAATGGCTCAATTCAGGTACAAGAAACATAGTAACCGTTCACCAGCACCTCACGGAGTCTTACAGATAAGCGTAGTCTTCGGTCTTACCTGGCACCTACTTACATAGCAATATTATATCAGAATGAACAAATAGGTAAGCGAGGAACGAGACTCCGTGAGGCATTGGATGAACGGTTACCAAACATACAGCAAAGTGCACGAATAATATTAGCCTAACACAGACTACAAGTCCAGCAATAACATTAAACCTGTATCCTATTAAAAAAGATGTTTCGCCAGCTCCTGTACTGTTTGAACAGGGATAATATTCATGATTGTCGGTGCTGCTGTTTCAAGCTGATGCAGACATGATTTAGGGAGGATAAAGGTCTTGAAACCCAGCCGTTCCGCTTCCCGTATTCGCATCTCCATCTGCCCGACAGCCCGGATTTCCCCGGCAAGACCGACCTCGCCGCAGACCACTGTGGTCGGCTCAACAACTTTTTCAAAAAAACTGGAAAGCAATGCCACCACCACGCCAAGATCAAGTGCCGGCTCATCAATCCGAATCCCTCCAGCAATATTAAGAAAGATATCCTGATCAAGCATACTGACCCCAAGTTTTTTTTCCAGTACCGCCGTCAACAGGGACAACCGCCTGGGATCAGAACCAATGGCTGTTCTTCTCGCTGTACCAAGATTGGACTGACAAACCAGAGCCTGCACCTCTACAAGAATGGGTCTGGTCCCCTCAACAGAGGGCATGACCACCGAACCGGGGACATTCACCGGTCGTTCCGCAAGAAAAAGAGCAGACGGGTTGTCCACCTCGACAAGACCACTCTCTTTCATTTCAAATACCCCTATTTCATTGGTGGGGCCAAAACGATTTTTAACTGTTCGTAATATTCGAAATATCTGGCCTTTATCTCCCTCAAAGTAAAGAACGGTGTCCACCATATGCTCAAGCACCCTGGGACCAGCAATGGCCCCGTCTTTGGTAACATGACCTACAAGCAGAACCGGTAATTCCGTTGATTTGGCAAGAGAAATTAAGCGAGCAGCAGATTCCCGGACTTGGGAAACCGAACCCGGGGCAGAGGTGATTTCTTCGCTGAACATGGTCTGGATGGAATCAATCGCCAGCAAAGCTGGAGACATCTCTTTGGCCATGGTAATAATAGACTCAACACAGTTTTCCGTGGCCAGGTACACCCCTTCCATATCAATCGCCAGCCGCTCACCTCTCATCCGTACCTGTCGCCCTGATTCTTCACCGGTTACATACAGTACTTTGCGTTTACCATGAGCAATGGCGGATAAAAGCTGGAGAATAAGGGTTGATTTACCTATGCCCGGGTCACCACCGATCAGAATCATGGAGCCAGCAACAACGCCACCGCCAAGAACCCGGTCAAGTTCAGAAATTCCAGTAACTAATCTATCCTGTTCCCCTGTTGATAAACCGGCAAGTGGTAAAGGGGCAGCAATGTTTTTTTGTCCGGCAGGCATGGATTGCCGGCTCTCTTCAATGAGCGAGTCCCATTCCCTGCAATCCGGGCAGCAACCAAGCCATTTAAGGCTTTTATAACCACACTTGCCACATATAAATATTGATTTAGGTATTTGCTTAACCATGGTACATGAAATCCTCTCTCCAAAAGTATATCTGCATCATAAAATCGCTCAATTCAGGTTATAATATCAAAATGTTATCATCATCAAGTCAACAGTTGATAGCTTTTTTATTGCCAATTACGGAAAAAAAGATTGACCAGAAATAAATTTATGATTAAAATAAATAATTTTTGTAAAGATAATTACAATCTGAAATGAGAGCTATTATCAATTTTTCTGTATGCTATACAGGGAATTTTGACTTTAGGGTAAAAAATAATTGGGCCTATAGCTCAGCTGGCTAGAGCCACCGGCTCATAACCGGTCGGTCCCTGGTTCGAGTCCAGGTAGGCCCACCATCACGATTACAGGAAGGCGGATTATCTATTTTTATTCTTTCTCCTTCCTCAATATATAAATCAAAACACCATACGGGCTTTTGAAAACAACGCCTTTATCACAACAATTTCAGTTTGCCCATTTGGTCTGTTACCAGATGGGTAAGGCAATAAGAAAAGGTATACTCTTAACAAAAGAGTGTACCTTTTTTTTTATTTATAGGCTCTAACCAGCATGGTTGAGTCATACTTGACAGCTGTAACAAATAATGCAAGGTAATTGTTGCGGTATGGGTAGCTTCTCATAGCTGTTAACTTTCACCTGAGCTGAGCGATTTTTTAGCTTGATCTGCACCGGGTAAGCGAGTGCAGCGAGGCTACGAGAAGTCAGGAAAATAATCTAACAAAAAAAAATCTATTTTCTGACTTTTGTCCCTTGTTTTCTGATAAAATAATGCCATCAATTCATAAACTTCTTAACATTCTTGAAAAAATAGCCCCTTTAGATTTATCGGAATCATGGGATAATTCCGGTCTGCTTGTTGGTAGCCCGGAGGCTGAGGTATACGGTATCCTGATAGGTCTTGACCCAACTCTCTCCCTATTAAAAGAAGCAGTGGCTAAAAAAATAAATGTAATCATCACCCACCATCCCGTAATCTTTCATCCATTAAAGTCTCTGTGCAGTGATGATCCAACTGGCCGTCTTCTTTATTTTGCCGTAAAAAATAATCTTCATATTATCGCCTGCCATACTAATCTTGATACTGCTCCAGAAGGAGTCAGTGATATTTTTGCCGGAAAGCTTGACCTGACTGATATTATTCCTCTGATCCCATCTTCATGTGGTCGGGCAGATAGCGGTATAGGTAGAATTGGTAACTGCCGGACGCCGATAACACCAGGTGAATGCATAGAGAGAATTTACCGGGTGACCAATGCCCCCTGGCTGTTAGAAGCAGGTCCAAGACCAAAGCAAGTACAAAAAATAGCAGTCTGCGGGGGGTCCGGCTCTGATTTCACAAGAATTGCCATGCAGACAGGGGCTGATTTGTTTATAACAGCCGAAATAAAACATGACATGGCTCGTTGGGCGGAAGAGGCTGGGTTTTGGCTCATTGATGGTGGTCATTTTGCCACCGAATATATGGTTGTTGATCCGTTACAGAAAAAAATTTCAACAGAACTAAGCCATTGTGGTTTTGACCTTGTTGTAAAGGCGGCTCGGCAGAATCCGCCGCTCAATATAATAAAGGGTGCCTTGAGAAATTAGAATTTTCGTTCAAAATCGAGGCACAAGAAAAATTTTACCGCAGGCATATAGTTAATATTCCGAGGATAAAATTTTTCTTGCAACAAAGAGTTTGGGCGAAAAGGCAATTTTGCAAGGTACCCTAAAATCGTAAACGTAGAACAATACGGTCCCCATTCAAAGAACAGAGAAGAACATAAGGAGTGAACCATTGAATGACGAAATGAATCAACTCGTAGTAATGCAGGAAATAGATGCTGAGCTTGCCAGACTTGACCATGAAGTCCGCGGGCAGGAAGAGGAAATAAACCTGCGGGAACAGGGAATTTTGGAAAAAAAAGAGGCAATTAAGCTTTACTATGATAACATCACAACTCTGGAGGAAAAAAAACTAGTACTTACCACCGGATATGAAGATGCCGGAATACAAGTTAAAAATCGGCAAAACAAGATGATACAAGTGCAGACCAGCCGGGAACATCAGGCTTTGCTCAAGGAGATTGAAGAAAGTAAACGGGTGATCAAAGACAACGAGGAACAGCTGCTCAAGATCATGGAAGAAATGGAGGGAACTGCAAGCAAGATCGCAGAGCTGGAAAACCTGCTCACTGGAGAAAAGACTCTACTTGATGAAAAGACTGAAACTGTTGTCAAAAAAATCAAAAAAATAACTTCAAAACGCAAGACTGTTGTCACAAAGCGAAATAAACTGGTCAAAACACTAAACGTATCTCTGCTCAAACGATATGACATGTTGATAAAAAAACGCAACGGTCTGGCCGTGACCAGAGCAATCAGCGGTGTCTGCCAGGGGTGCTACATGAGCGTTCCTCCTCAGTTATTCAACGAAATACTCAAAAGTGAAAATTTACATTTTTGCCCTACCTGTCAAAGAATTATCTACTTTGAAGAAGAGGTCAGCGAAGAAGCGTGATTCTTACACATACAGCAGAGGTGGGAAAGATTAGTAGGAGTCAACTGTTCACAGATGGTGCTTCACGGGGCAATCCTGGTCTTGCCGGTGCAGGAGCGGTCATCTATAATGAACATGGCGGAGAATTATGTTCGTTATCCAGGTTTCTTGGGACCTGTACCAATAATGTCGCCGAATATCAGGCATTAATTCATGGCATTCAAATGGCTGGAGCAGCAGGATGCCGGCAATTGGATATATTTCTTGACTCGGAGCTTATTGTCAGGCAGATTACCGGCAGATATAAGGTGAGAGATCAGACCCTGAAAAAATTGTTTACAATCGTCATGGAGTTGTTAACAAAATTTGAGACATTTAGCATGAATCATATTCCCAGGGCAAAAAACTCTCGTGCCGATGAACTGGCCAACCAGGGGATTGATGAACGACAAAAAAATAATAACCTGAATTGAGCGATTTTATGACGCAGATATTTGCTGATATCTTGTTATGCCAAGGCTTCCAGAAAACCGCAGGCATACCCGTTTGGTCGTAAATATTCGGGTTGGTAAAACACTCTCATAATCAAGGACTATAAATGTTTGGGTAGTGCCTTAGATTCGTTTATTCTGGCCGGTGAAGCGTACTTTTGCTACTCGAACCGGTCAGAATGGACGAATAGGTAAGCGAGGAACGAGACTCCGTGAGGTGCTACCCGAATATTTACGTTTGGTCTGTTGAGGGCTTTCGGGAATTCTTGGCGCGCAAGAGATCGGAGTCTCGTTGCACTCGCTTACCTGGTACAGATCAAGTTAGAAAATCGTTCAACTAGGAAATAAATAATGAAAACAGAAGGGGCAGGTGCATGATCGCTCCGGTTTTTCTGCCGGGGAGGAAAGTCCGAACACCGCAGGGTACGACGGTTCGTAACGCGAACTGCGGGCAACCGCAGGCAAGTGCCACAGAAAATACACCGCCGATGGGATGCCTCGCATTCACAGGTAAGGTTGAAATGGTGAGGTAAGAGCTCACCGCCCGTGTGGTGACACACGGGGCATGGTAAACCCCGTCGGGTGCAAGACCAAATAGGGAAGTGCTTAAGGGCTGCCCGTCCGAGCTTCCGGGTAGGTTGCACGAGGTGCCGGGTGACCGGCATCCATTAGTTAAATGATCATGATTTCCGGTTATTACAGGGAAAACAGAATTCGGCTTATAGCATGCCCCTTTTTTTCCCTTAAACCTTCTGACTCATGTCCTCTATCTAATTAGGGTGGTCTATAGAGACAGGGGATTCACCTTATTACTCCTCTCGTCTACAATCAGAAAAACCATCATATCAAATGACCACCGAGACAAATAACGCAGGAGTCATTATTCCGGCAGCTGGAACCGGCTCCCGGATGGCAGCAAAACAACCAAAACAATTTCTGCAATTAGCTGGAATTCCGGTACTTATTCATACCATTTTCGCTTTTCTCAAAGTTAAAGAAATAGCCTGGCTGATTGTGGTAATTGACAGGGAACAGAAACAACTTGTCCAGCAGTTATTAGTTTCCCATTTACCTCTCAAAGAGCAGAACAGAATAATTATCACCAGCGGTGGCGTCAGCCGCCAACTCTCCGTCCGGGCAGGTCTGAGAGCCATGCCGGAAGAAGTGGAGATAATCCTTGTGCATGATGGTGCCAGACCCCTTGTCAGTTCAGTTCTTATCAAAAAAATCATTGAAGAAACCCGTTGCCGTGGAGCTGTCATCACTGCCATTGAAGTCCAGGACACTTTAAAAATGGTAGACAAGCAAATCATCAAAGCCACCGTTGATCGTCGCTGCCTGTTTCGGGCCCAGACTCCCCAGGCTGGCCGCCGCCATCTCTTTGAAGAGGCATTTCATAAGGCAGAAGAGGATAATTTTACCGGTACGGATGAGGCATCCCTTTTTGAACACGCCGACATTCCAGTATTTATAGTTACCGGTGAAGAACAAAACTTGAAAATCACCAGACCTGATGACCTTGAACTTGCTGCCCATATACTTGCCGGTCGAAAAACAAAAAAGGGACAAAAAAGAAAAATGCGTATTGGTCATGGTTTTGATGCCCACCGTCTTGTGCAAGATCGCAAATTGATTCTTGGCGGCGAAGAGATTGAATTTCACCTTGGTCTGGCAGGTCATTCTGATGCGGATGTCCTCAGCCATGCTCTTATGGATGCCATTCTCGGTGCCATGGGCGAGGGTGATATAGGATGCCATTTTTCCGATTCGGATAAACAATACCAGGGGGCAGACAGTTTACAGCTTCTTGCCAGGGTAATCAAACTTGGAAAACAAAAAGAAATCTACTTAAACAATGCCGACCTGACCATTATCTGCCAGAGACCAAAACTTGCTCCATACCTACAGAAAATGACTGTCAATCTGGCAAAAATCTGCAAAACATCTCCCGATAACATCAATATCAAAGCAACCACCACCGAAGAAATGGGTTATACCGGTCGGGGAGAAGGAATAAGCTGCCATGCGGTTGTCCTGATGGAACATAAATCGCTCAACTCAGGTTGAATTATCACTGAACTATTCAGCTAACTGGTAACTATTCAGCGAGATGAACAAACTCCAATAATCTAGGACTGTAACTGTTCAGATGTGCTTCACGGAGTCTCGCAAGCTCGCTTACCTATTTGTTCATTCTGACCTGTGCAGCATACTATTGCTATGTAAGCAGGTCAGAATGAGCGAAGATGTAAGCGAGGAACGAGACTCCGTGAGGTGCTGGTGAACGGTTACGACAGGAGCATGTTTGGATCTGATTGACCAGTCATAACGAACCATAAAAGGTGGTTGCTATGGTATGGGCAGGCAAATCAACTGTCAACTTGCATATAAAATTTATCAACATTTTTTATAAATCCACATCAAACTGCCAGCCTTAATTACCATGGCAAAGAGCAGGGTGTTTTCCAATCCCATCATCGGAATGAATATAACTGCTGTTATTATTGCTCCGAAAAATGCTCCAAACAGGTCAAGGGCATAAAATTTTCCGGCGGTGGCACTCACTGCCCGACAGGAACGATCTGCAAGCTTGACAGCTGCCGGATAGGCCATACCCGTCAGCAATCCTGATAAAGCCATTAGAGTAAATATGATAATCTGAGTGGGCCTTGCCTCAGGTCCGGACGCTATAAACAGATATGCACATAGCAAAAGAAATATTAAGCCTATCTCTATGGATATTATGCTTATCTGTGTTTTTTTCATCACCACAAAAGCACCAACAGCAGAACCTAACATAAAAAGGGCTGTCAGGATGCCTATGTAATGATATACATGTCCGTAATAAATCTGAAAGGAGAGTATCAGCAAAATACTTAAAAGCATACTGACAAACCCGGTTGAAGCTATGGAAAAATTCAAAAACCGTTTAGTTTGTGTACCTGCAAAGATGGCAATTATAATAATTGCCAATATAAAATAATAAATATCAGGAATATGATCCAAAGTGCTTAATACCTGAACCATAAACGGCGAGCTGATACTGTTAAAGAGCAGCAGGCTCTCAAAGACTCCACGAGGGGTATTATCTTTATTTAATATCTTTTGATCAGAAGCGGTTATTATATCAATAAGATGACCAAATCGCATATCATCCATCTTGTATCTTATATACCATTCACTCATCAGATCTGCCTGAATATCCCGTAACCGAAATCTTTCTATCAATGTCATATATTCTGTGGTTTTTACGGCATGGTGGTTTGAAGCAATAAATATATTCTGTTCTCCAATAATTATCCTGACATAGGGGAAAACGGCCTGTAAAGTGGCATGAATAGTCCTGTTCAGTTCTTCTTTCTCTGTTGACAGAAAAGTCTCTGAGCCAGGCAATCTTAAGGCTAATATTCCTTTTTCCCGCAGTTGTTTCTTTGCAAGTTCAAAAAATTCCTTCGTATAATAACGGTTCATTTGCAGGGTTGAGGGTATGGAAAGATTAGTTATAATCAGATCATATGATGCTGGTGTTTTTATTTTCCTTAAGAAAAGTCTTCCTTCATACGGATGATACTCTACCTTTGGGTGGTTCAACTCATATTCTGTTAATGGTGTCGGAAACCTTCTGAAAGTTTCAATAATAAGCGGATCCTGCTCCGCATAGTCTATTGCTTGAACCGGATGTTTTAACAACTCTCGCAGGAGTCCACCGGCTCCGCCACCAATCACAAGAACCTGGGCAGGGTTATAGTGAAACAACATGGGAAAATGGGCTAATTCCTCAATATGAACTGCAGGAATTGGGGTAGTGGCATATGGGACACCATTTGCAAAGAATGTATATTGCCCATGTTCTTTGATAACGGCTATATTGCCATATACAGAGTTTCTATTGTCAACCAGGGTAAACTCGTACCAGAGCAGTCTGGAGCTTGCTTCATGGAGTAGCTTTGGTACTGACCACGAAAAAGAGATTACGGTTATCAGCAAAAACATCAGGACCAGATTTCTTACAACCTTTAACTTGTCGGTAGAAGTAAGATATAAGATAACAGAGCAGAGGTTGAGAATTAATATGATAGTAGCCAGTTCTATAGAGTTAAAATAATGAATAAAATAAAAAACAAAGGCCAGACCCGCTATGAATGAACCTATTGACTCATGGAGATAACATCTTGCCGATACATCTTCTTTTTTTGATATGACTAAGAGGTTACGGCAGCCAAAAGGAAACATGGCCCCGTCTAACAAGGCAATAGGTGCAAGAACCAGCAATGAAACAACAGCTACAACATGGATACCGAGGACTTCCCCAACCGGGATATCCAGGTAATATCTAAATGACCGGATCAGGAGAATACTGACAATAGAAGAAAGTCCGACAAGTATCTGCAGGATTGCAAACGAACTTATATATCTTTTGCTATGCTCAGCTCTTCTGCGAGCCAGATAACTACCCGCGGCCTCCATAATCAGCCAGCTGCCCAGGATAATACCTATAAAAAGTTCATTACCGTGAAAAACAACAATAAGTTCTCTGATAATGATAATCTGGGCAGTGGTAGCGGTGAACCCCATCACTAACAGGGAACCTTTTAACGCAGTGATTTTTTTAAGCTTTACATTTCCCATATTCCAGCAATCGGGTATTGACAATATTTACACTTACCGTTTTTGATATTAATATCAAAAACAGCAAAATGCCTTCTTGTTATTATTCTTTCGTTGCACTCTGGACAGAAGGTGCTGTTGTACCTATGACCGGGGACATTACCTATGTATACAAATTTCATTCCCTCTTTTACAGCTATATCTCTTGCCTGCTCAAGTGTCCTGACAGGTGTTGGCGGTAATTTTGTCATCTTGAAAGCCGGAAAGAATCTTGAAAAATGGATGGGAGTGTCCGGGCCGAGGTTTTCTTTTATCCATATGGACATCTGTTTGATTTCGTTCATGTCATCATTAAGGGTCGGGATAATGAGATTGACTATTTCAAGCCATTTGCCTTCCTGTCTAATAAGTTTAAGATTATCCAGGACCGGGGTCATTTCGGCAAAAGTTATATCTTTATAAAAACCTGCTGAAAATCCTTTTAAATCCACTGTCACACCGGCCATATGTTTAAGAAGTGCCTTCATGGGCTCTGCCTCCATGCCGCCATTGGTATGAAATATGGTATTTAACCCCTTTTCTTTGCCAATTTTGGCAATATCGTACATGAACTCATAAAATACTGTTGGTTCATTATATGTAAAAGACAAGCCGGTATTTCTCCTACTCCTGGCCTTTTCCACTACAGAAGCAGGTAAAATTAATCTTGTTCTTGAGGCAAGTTCTTCCGGGGTACTCTGAGACATATGCCAGTTTTGACAAAATTTACAGGCAAAATTACATCCTGCTGTACCTGTGCATAATATATTTGTAGAGGGCAGATTATGAAACATTGGTTCTTTTTCAATGGGGTCAACGATTAATGCTGCAGCTCTGCCGTAGACGAGGGAATAGAGAGTGCCGTCTATGTTTTCCCTGGTTCGACAAATTCCTCTTTCTCCCTTTTCTATCCTACATCTATGAAAACACAGGCGGCAGTGAACTTTGCCATTACTAAGCTTTCTATAAAAACGAGCCTCCTCAGGTTCTATATTAATTTTGGCAGGAGATGAATTACTCTGACACCCGACACATAAAGCGGCTGTAGTGCAAAGTCCGTATTTAAATAATTTTCGTCTTGTTAACATGACCTTACCCCCATTGTTTCATTTTTGGTTTGAATACATGATCAGTGTGTACATATATTATAACATTTAACTCTGAAAACGGGTAAGTTTAGTGGATTGTCATTATGCTTTTGGTATGGGTTTACAGATGAGCAAAAAACATTTTTCCCATCTCTGGTTTGTCAGTGCAGCCACAACCCTGGCGGTTGAACTGTTTGCTGTCATTATTCTGGTATCGGTTTTTAAACAGACCTCATCCACTTTAGCGGCAGCCGGGGTAATGGTGGCCAGGGCCCTGCCCCCATTTTTGCTTGGTCCGGTTGCCGGAGTGCTGATTGATCGCTTTCCCCGTAAAAACATGCTTATCTGGATGGGGTTAGCTCAGCTCCTGTTAGCTGTTCTTGCCATATGGTATGTTCATGGAGCTGAGAGGATATCTGTTCTAATTATCTACCTTTTACTAATCGGAATATCTGCTGCTGATACTTTTCACCGACCCGCCTGCATGACCCTTATACCCTCGCTGGTAGCACCAGATCGCCTTTTTAAAGCCAACAGCCTTATCCTGCTCTCCGGTCAAATCATGATGGCCATTTCTTATACAGCTGGGGGCTGGCTTATTTTATCTTTACCGTTGTATCAGATCATTTTTGGAGTGGCAGCCCTGTTTATGATGACAACTCTTGTCGCAGTACCCATTGCAGAGCCCAGGCGAAAAGATACAAAAAGTACAGGCAAAAGGGAATCTGTGTGGAAATCATGGCTTGCCGGTTGGAATTATTTATGTAGTCATCCTATTGCCAGGCCACTTACTGTCATGGAAACCATGGAACACCTGCCCCATGGTATCTGGACAGGAGCCTTGATGCTGGCCTTTACCACCATGGCATTACAGGGAGATGCTGTTGATTGGGGGTATCAGTCAAGCAGCTACTTTACAGGAATGATTTTGGGTTCTCTGATGGCACTCGCTATCAACAACTACCTGTCTCGTTATCCTGGGTACATAATTGTTATCAATGCCTGTCTCAGCGGTTTACTTACCCTGGCATATGCCAGTAGTCAGACTATATGGATGGCTGTGATCTGGGCTTTCGTATTTGGCCCGCCATTTGCCATTCGTGATGTGGCACAGGATTCATTATTACAGAGTACAGTTGAAAAAGGGCAGTTGGGACGGGTCTATGCAACGCGGGAGATGCTAAGAAGTGCCATGTTTATGTTTGCAGGTCTCTTCTTTGCTTGGCTTTCAGGATTTGTATCCATTCGCCATATCTATGTTATCGGAGGGATTCTTTACATTCTGACCGGTTTATACGCCATTAGTAACAGGGCTTTGAGAAAAAGCAGGATAACTTAGGGTCGGTATTCAATCAAATGGTAAGGAATAGAGCAATTGAAAATTATAGACCATACAAGGGGCTTGATTGTCAAAAAGAGGTCAAGTCTTCCTTTGACTTTTGTGAGAATATCCCTGAGTTTGGTATCATGTCATGAATTGTGACATAAACAGAGACAATATTTCTTGTTTTATAATGCAGGCCGTAACGAAAGTGAACCTATGTGTAGCCTCGTTAATTTTTTTGGAGATGCCGACCTTGTGGTCATATGGGGAAGGCCGTTGTTGCCAAGATAT